>JBBRRF010000205.1:0-4011 GCA_038200885.1 Candidatus Nitrosocosmicus sp. | reverse complement strand
AGCATTCTTTCCTTTACCTTTACATCCTTTTCAGTTCTACAAGCCCTTTCAAACGATGTCTCCTTGTCGACAATAGTCAATTGATGTGCAAAATGGGGGTATGATCATCTCAGCTATAAACATTTGGAGAAAGTATGGAGTGACTATGAATCATGGTTCAGGTAATTATCTTAATTGGTATATACTAATAGTAATTCCATTTTATTACAGTGATTTAAATACCAGATAGAATAACTAGTACGAAATGAAAATAGAAGTATATATATTAACAATTGCTATTCTGAGTGCAATTCTAGTACCCATGTCAATGGGTAACAATATAGCATACAGCAGTAGTGATAATGAGAATGAGAATGAAAACGGGAATGAGAATGAGAATGAGAATGAAAACGGGAATGAGAATGAGAATGAGAATGAAAACGGGAATGAGAATGAGAATGAAAACAGTGAAAACCAGAAATGTTACCGTAGTGGATTTGAATCCGGACAACGTGGTTCCTACAATCAAACTCAACTAAGTGAATGCGGTAATACCGGATTACAGAATGCTCATGCATATTATCAGGGCTTTATCCAAGGTTGTATAGAATCTGGTGAAGGAGGTTATATTGCATGTGACAGTAAAACACCAGGTCCTCCTTAACTTTTTTTTATTTGATATTGTCAACTCATATTATGTAACATTTTTACTTGACTTAGCCAATTGTAAAAATTAAAATGAAAGGATCCGATGAAGATAGCCATACCACATCTTAATATTTCTTCAACTTGTTAAATCAAAAACCTAGCCACAATTTTTCAAATGCCGACAAATAAGAGTATAATGTAGATGGACTATTAGAATAGGTAGCAATTTCAAAACAGTCTTTCATTTTTTCACTGTTTTTATCGCTTTCATTTATCTGAATAGATAACATTAATTCTTTATCTATAATAATTGTCAAAAGTGATAGATCTTTTTGAATTATCTTTACAGACGGATTCAAATCATCAGAGAAAGAGATATTTTCTTTGTCCAAGCCATGAGGATTGGACAAAGAATTTTCATTAGATCTCTTGCGTAATTAGACAAAACAGCTTTATTTCTGTCTATCGTATGTAAATATGTCCTTTCTTTTTGCTATCCTATGACAGGCTATCCAGAAAACCACGTCTATTCAAATCATTCACAGGCCTTTCAGTCCAACAGTTTGATGCTATTTTTAAAGAAATAGAATCAAAGTATCCAAAGCACGAGATAAAACGTCTGACTTATCGAAAGGATAGACCAAGAGAACGTGCTATAGGTGGTGGTAGATATTTCAAACTCTTTGTCAAGGGTAGGATAATCATGATATTGGTGTACTACCGACTTTACATCACCTACGCCCTGATGGAATTTCTATTCGGTCTGGACTAGAGTAACGTATGTAGAGACATTCAAAAGATTGAAGGGCTGATAAGGCAATGCCTGTCAATTCCTCATAAACTATATAACATTACAAAAAGTTGAAAACCAAAGAAGAGATAGAAAAGGACTTTCCCAAGCAAAAATCATTACTGTCTCTCAACAAGGAAAAGGAGTACAACAAGAACCATTCTGCAAAGAGAATAATAATAGAACATGCCATTTGCAGGTTGAAGAAATTCAAAATAATGGAAGATCTATTTAGAAACAGGCTCAGAAAGTATGATAGAATATAAGATATAGTATTAGGACTGGTAAACTACAGAATAATGAATACCGGTAGTTACAGAGATAGATGATGGTTAGAAGATTTGACTAACCTTTGCTAATTACGCAAGAGATCCACAATTTAGATTCTGAGAATAAAACATAGTTACCTTACGACATTACGAAGTAAATTTTATCATGATATTACAATTACCCTTAATTTTCTATTTCCTTTGCATCATTTAATATTTAATGTTATCAATAATTAGAATCAATTAGGTTTACAAAAGGACTTAAAATTACCTAACCGGGGGATTCAAAAGCCTTTGAATATCTATTTTTTGAAATACTTCTTGGAATCTCTTTTCGATTTTCTCTTCCAATAACTCAATATCGGTTTGATGCTGCTCTTTTATTTTCTTGATCTCCTCTTCCTTTTCTTGTAATTTTCCTTGTATAATGTATTGGTTAGTCTTGTTCTCCTCTTCTAGGACTTTCAACTGCTTCTCCAAAGTCTTACTTCGTGAACTTATTGTTAGTTGATTGACTGTCTTTAGGTAATCTTCAAGAATGTCTTTTTCTTTAGGTCGATAGTAAGAATCTGTAACCCCAATACTATGTCCCATCAATATTTCCACATTTATCGACTTCATTTTTTGTTCTGCAGTCGTTTGATAAAATTTTCTTAGCCCATGTGCTCCTTTCCATTCTCTTCTTCTTTCTTTATTATTCTTGTCTAATGGTTTAACAAGCCCTTGTGCTTTTAACGCTCTTTCTAGCAAGCTTTTAATCCCCAGACTTTTTAGTTGTTTTGGAAAGGTTGTCATACCAAACTTTGCACCGTAATTCATTTCGGTTGTCTGCCATAAGTCACGCATAAGCCAACTTTCTCCTGTTACCTTTTCTCCTTGTTCTTTTCTAAAATCCATCCACCATTTTATAGAATTGTAGGCCTCTGGAGTCATAAATGTAAAGTATTCTTCGTTATCCCCAGGATAAACAACAAGTTTAGCAGCAATGACTTCTTCATTCTTCACTATAGGACTAATATGTTTCCATTGTATGCTGTCGAATGCACCTATTCTTATACCCGTTGAAACCATGAGACAAACAATGGGTTTCATTCTTCGATCTGGATATTCAGATAATTTTCTGAGTTCTTCAATGGTAGGCGCTCTGTCGTTAGCAGCCTTTCTTCCTGAAGGTATACCCTTTGATATTTTTTTCCAGTTTACAATGGGATTATCGAAGTTCATTTCCACAAATAGTTTTATTGCTTTGTAATAGTTTGAAATGGTTGAATATGCTATATCGTTTTTTCTTGCTCTTTCCTTTTGGAATTCAAAAAATCTAATTAAAGATATTTTGAACCAATCTTTATTGTTCTGGATTCTTTCTTTGAGTGCCTTCGCTTGTTGTTTTAGATCACCCTCTAGCTTAACAAAGTCCATGAAAACCTTTAACCTTCTTGGATACTGCCTTTTTGTTTCAGGTGCTCTCAAAGCATAAGTAAACTGCTGGAGTGGATCATCATCGTCTCCACACATATTCTGGTTGTCATCTACCGGTAGAAAGGCATGGTTGTTCACTTCTTTTACTATATTTATATTATCTTGGGCCAAATTTAAGCACTATTAACACTATGGGCCGGGTCGGATTCGAACCAACGACCCCCGCCATGTCAAGGCGGTATCTTAACCAGGCTAGACCACCGGCCCTTGTATTACAATTATTGATTTTCTTTCTGCTCTTTATATATAATTGTTCATTATTTTCTTCTGAAGTGGAATTGGAAGGTTTGTTATGGTTTTTCATGGGCTCTTGACGGTTGAAATCCATTTTATTATAGACGTCTATAAAGTCGTGGTTCTTGATCTCTGTCTTACTGATTTTAGTAAGATCGCCTAGTTCTTTATCCCTGTTTTGATTCTTACTGAATTTGGTAAGGTCTAAGTGAGGAAATTGAATTTCTATCAAGGGTATTTCTTTGTCTCTAAAATTTGACAGTTTCTTCTTATGATCGTTCTATTTTATATTCATGAGTTTGACAAGTCATTTTGACCTTGTAAGAATTGTATCTCTGATTTAGAGAGTAGAGAGATAATCAATAAAAATATCTAGTATAAATAAGGATTTAGACAATTAGAATTCTGACTCATAAATAGCGGGTCTAATTATGTTCTTTGTAACACTACGCATTCATTTATGCGATGCTGTATTAAGAGCCTATCCTAAAATTAACTTTCTATAGATGATTATGCAACAAGAGAACTGTACCAACCCAAGATAGTTATCGTCCTTCTTTTCATATCTTGTGAAGAGTTTCCTAAATCTGTTATGCCATGAATTGGTTCTCT
>JBBRRF010000204.1:0-4022 GCA_038200885.1 Candidatus Nitrosocosmicus sp. | reverse complement strand
TTTGGCTAATTACGCAAGAGATCTAGTAATAGTATAAATTAACATAAAATAATATTCAATTATGCCATTTATAAACAACGTTCTTTAATCCTCAAAACTTAGACTTTTTTCCTACACAATCAGGACTTATGACATGATTTCAATTAAAATATATTCATCCTCTGGTTATTCAAATCATCATTAAAAAAAGTTAATGGTTCTTTTTACATTATTATCCGATTACTATGACTTAAATGTAGTTAATGACAACTATAAATGAATGTGTTTTTCAATTCAGAAATAGTGCATGTATGTAACCCCACTCTTTTAAAAGATAGAGAATAAGTATCTTCAAAATTAGAGTTTTTGTTAGCGAATCGAGAATAATGAGAAAAATAGAATATTGATCATCTTTTTGTAATAAGAAAGCTAGACAACTATTTGAAACACCCGGTAAATACCATTTCTTTCCAATGGAAAACATGGATAAATTAATAACTGGAATTCTTTCAGTTTTTATCGTATCAGGCATATTGGGTGTTTATATTCCAGATGCTTTGGCAACAATGGGCACACCGTTGGAAATTTGTAGTGGAAATAGCGCAGCAGCCCAAGCAGGTAATAGTGCTGCAGAACAGGAAACAGAACAAAGACAGACCGGCGACACAGGAGCACAAGCAGTTTCGCCAGAATTTAATGCATTAACTGGAAATGACCTTGGTGTTGAAGCACAACAAAATGGTGAATGCATACCAACTTTTGAACAACCACCCAGTGATTCAACAGTACCAATTCCTCGAAATTAGAGAATAAAATAAGGGACAAAACCGACTCATTTAATAAATGCCCCAATCTTCTTTTTTTTCTTTTTTTTTGA
Source organism: Candidatus Nitrosocosmicus sp. (assembly GCA_038200885.1). Classification (GTDB taxonomy): domain Archaea; phylum Thermoproteota; class Nitrososphaeria; order Nitrososphaerales; family Nitrososphaeraceae; genus Nitrosocosmicus. The sequence goes on along the minus strand of JBBRRF010000204.1, from coordinate 3,166 downwards.
TATCAATTAATAAGTCAATTCTAAAAATATTTTTTTGATATTCATAACTTACCAACATACCTATAAGGGGAAAGATCTTAATTATTCTAACACAACATCTTTTAAAAGGTGTGAAAATGATATTTGAACAATAATCGATATTGGGAAAAAGATATTTGATGAAATAGATTTTCCAACCAATAGCAGAATAATCTCAGAGGATAAAGATAAATCAATAATCGAAAGAGAAAGCAGCTGGACGGGTAAGATTACAGGAATATACTCGTTTCCAAATGGTACTGTAGAGTGGTCCCTGGCGTTCAGTTATTTTTGAAAATGGTATCTCTATTTCTAACTGGCAAGGTATTTTGACCATAGAAAACGGGCAAAAAATTTCATTTGTTGGAAAAGACACAAGCAAGAATCGCAAATACTATGTTCTAAGAACATACTTTACTCACAATGAGGTGTTAAAAGATCTTGGCGGCATGGTCTGTTTTTTAGATAGAGTATTTGATTCCAAAAATAAATCATATACTTGTAGTGGATACAGATTAATCTAGAAATAGCTTTAGGGTTGCAGATTCACCCGTCTGATGGCAGCAGTAGTATTCTATATTATTATTTAGATCAAAAAATAATCTCAAGGTAAGCAGGTTTGTCACAAATTAACGCTCAAATAATGAACGTTTTTTTTCTAATTATTTGTCTTGACTTTTTTTTCGTCTTTGCTATCTCAAGATCAAGAAACAATCATCGTATTAGTGATTCTGGACCGCTCTGAATCACATTATAATGTAAAATTAGGACAATTACATTCCTCAACCTTGCAAAAAGGAGGAGCATTGCCCATACCCATGGCTACATGAACGGATTTCGGATGGTTGCATACTTTACATGTTACAAAATCTTCAGGTTTACTAATGCTCATACAATATTGATTAGTTATTATTTTATAAAAAGCATAACCATTTCAGTATAATTTACTCTGAAAGTATTTTCTATTAATCATAAATTGTAGTATAGACCAAAAAAAATATGGTTGTTCTTGTGTTCTCCTACCTGTTTTCCCAGTATAGTCTGAACATATTGCCTTCATTATCTAAAAATATCTCATAATAACCCATATTCGGGATTTCTGTGTTTGGTATGATGATCTTACCTCCTGCTTGTTCAATTTTTTGAGTATATTCCTCTATTGAATTAACAGTTATGTAATTAGTAACTTTATGTTCCTGGGATTGTCTTTTCATCATTCCTCCACTCAATCCTTTGTTCCCATTCTCATCTTTTGTCTCAACAAAGCAGTAATCTTTGTTAGGATTTTCAGGATTTCCCCACTTCTCCATTTCCCATCCAAATACCTCTTTATAGAATTTCCTTGCCCTTTCTACATCATCAGCAGGAAATTCAAAGTATTGGATAGTAGGGATCTATAGTTCGGTCTCCTTTACCGTTGACATTGTAATTGTCTTTTTATATAGTGAAGAATTGTTCATTTGATTTTTACAAAGTCAATAATATAAAAATCAGTAGGGGATCAAAGGTATAGTAGTTAAGCCCCATACAATTTTCATATCATAATAACATTCCAATACCTACTCAAAAATCTTGCAGTTAGCCTTGTTCCATATCGTTCATGTTTGAACCAATCCATTGAACTTCCCTAACTATTTTAGTTTTTTTTTAGAGTGAATATTACAAGGAAATACGCTATAGAACTTGTCTAAAAAATTGTTTTCCCGATAAATCGCATGAATGTCAGATTCCAAGATTAGATTCTCTCCTCAATCTTTTTTTCCATTATGTTGTTTTCCTTCAAGAAAAATGGTCCCTTTAAGTATCATCGTCGAACTATTCAAACGCGATCAATAGGATCAAGCCCTGATGATTCTAAAGGAAAAATAATATCATGACAATATTTTATTGAGTTGAGTATGCATTGTAAAAATAATATGACAAATGAAATTTTAAGATGTCAAGTATATGATAATCTATGGAAAATGTAAACCCTATTCCAACGGGATATGATAGGATAATTCCGCATATTTTTGTGAATAATTCCGCAGCTGCCATCGAATTTTATACTAAAGTATTTGGTGCAGTTGAAGAGTACCGCCACTCGATTCCTGGAGATAAGAATAAAGGAAATAAAGGAAAGATTGTTCATGCGGTAATAAACATAGGAAAATCAAAAATCATGCTGGCTGATGAATTTCCAGAAATGTGTAATGAGCACGTCAAGGCGGGCGAGAAGATAGGGGCACCTAGTACGATAGGGGGAAATTCAGTATTTCTTAACTTGTATTTTGAGAACGTTGATGATATCTTTGAGAGAGCTAAAATAGAAGGAGCAACTGTGATTATGCCTCTAATGGACGCGTTTTGGGGAGATAGATATGGTCAATTTAAAGATCCATTTGGACATGTTTGGGAAGTTGCCACGCACAAAAAAGATATGACAAACAAAGAATTAGAAAGTGCTGCTAAAGAATTCTTTGAAAAAATGGGAAACATGAGCTAAGGAAAACACTTTTTTTACCTCAGGCATAATAGCAACAATAACAACAATCCATCAAAATCAATACCCATATAGAATTATCTTAAACCCACATTTCTTTTTACAAGATTTAGACAAACATAATACTACACTAAGAAAATGCTTGGAACATTTACCAAGATGACATTTCTCCCCTCAAATAGACAGAACAAGTAGCAAACGCAGGCACAATGGAGATATGAATAATGATTTGTCAGTATGGAAAAAGTTAAAAAAAGGAAACAGATCTGAAAGCTTTTTTTCTGATCTAATAATTATGCAGAGGCAGTAGTTACAGCGGGTTGACTATCAAAAAAGAGAGCCGACGAAGAAGATAAACATTCTCTCTCAGCACCATCACCACTTTCAACTGCATTGACTTGTTGAATTGTAGAAGAAACATCGATTGCTCCCGGGGTTACTGTAACTATTGAGAACAATGTCACGGCGGCCAGAAGGCCAAGCACCAAAATTTTTGGACTATTCATCATATAAATAAATCCATATGCCGATATTTAAAATTGATGGCAACCAACAAAGGACCTTCTCTGTAGAACCAAGGGACATATGTCACCCCCTCACAGCAACTGGTACTGGTAGCATGTCTTCTAGTTTAAGTGCTTTTACAAAGCGTAAGTACCAACCATC
>JBBRRF010000203.1:0-4034 GCA_038200885.1 Candidatus Nitrosocosmicus sp. | reverse complement strand
TAAATATGAGGAACTATTTACTGAGGACAGTTTAGGAACATATATGAAATGGTATATAGCAAAAATAATGTAACCTCAATTAGAGAGGAACAACTAAAAAATAATAAATACGATTCAAAAGTTTCACAAACAAAAAACACTCGATCAAAACAGTTTGCAAAAGATAAAAATAACACTTCTGGAAAAGGAACAAAAACAGGAATCCAATAAGGACTAATCATTCATTCCTATAAAAAATCCTTCTTTCTCTTTCATGTTTATGGGATTCACTTATTAATCTGTGGAACATAATTCCATTTTATAGATTTTTCAAATACTTCCCAATATTTCATATCGGTTAAGATGAACCATTTCAGAACAAAAGGTCATAAATCGTGCTCAAAATACAAGGAATCTTGTCGGTATTGTCTCGTTTAGTCCACTGACAACTCACCTTTGCTCTTTTTCAAATCCTTAAGTTAACAGGGCTCTATTTAGTATAGTGTCTACTTAAATAATAGATTATTCAAGATATATATTATTGAATAATCATCAGCAATCTCCTAAATTACTTATAATATATTGTACTTTAGCCGGTTTTATTGCAGCTTGGGGAATATCAGGCTTATTAGTTAGTATAGATTTAATATCGCAAACTCCGCCAGGTTCTTTTTTCGGAGCAATAGGAATCTCACTGGGATATTATGATCCTCTTACCGCACAATTAGTTGGATTTGGTTTGCACGTATTAACAGGTACTATAGCAGGGAATATATTTGGTCAAGTTTCTTTATTTTGGAAACGGATATCCCCATATAATTCAAAACATGGATTAAAGATGGGTATGATTATTGGAGTAATCTTATGGGCACTACTATTCGTTCCAGTTGCTTTGTTAGTTATCCAACCAATGTTAGATTCATTTGACAGAGGGATAACCCCAAATCAATACGTGTACTCTATTGCTTCAAACTTTGATGGTTTATTTAATATAATCATTGTAGGTTCTCTTATATTCCACTTAATATATGGGGCTTTATTGGGATATATGGCTGGAAGGATGATGGACATAAGAGCATTTACATCTCCTCAAAAGGTTTGATGATTGTAAAAGAGATACTGTATTTTATTCGTCCAATGATTTGAAAATGACAAAAAACATTCATGCTTGAGGACTTGAAAATGGAATATCAAATAGATATGTTAGAAAAGACCAATACTGCTAATGATAAAGAATTGATAATATTAGTAACAGGGGCCAGTGGTTTTATAGGCAGTAGATTATTAGACGAATTAGTTTCTGTTCAAATAAACCACAACCATTATTATTCCATACGTTGTATGACAAGAAACAAAAATTCGATAAATTCTCAGAAACTAAAAAATTTGCAAAAACCTGTTGAAATTATAGAGGGCGATTTAAGTAATTATGAGGATTGTTTGAGAGCTTTAAAGGACGTAGACATCGCTTTCTATTTAGTTCATTCAATGGAGGGGACTTCCAAAAATTGGAAAAAGTTTTCGGAGAAAGAACGAGTAACTTCTGAGAACTTTGTGAAAGCATCTAATGAATGTAATGTAAAAAGGATTATCTATCTGGGTGGATTAACCTATGGTAAAGATGATGAACTATCCCAACATATGCTGAGTAGAAAACAGGTGGGTGACAATCTGATGAAATCAAATGCACAGGTAACAATTTTCCGTGCAGCAGTAATTTTAGGTAGTGGAGGAGGGTCATTTGAAATGTTAAGATATTTGGTGGAAAGATTACCACTAATGATATGTCCTAAATGGGTATTGACAAAGTGTCAACCGATATTCATAGGCGATGTAATAACATATCTTTCTAAATCTATAGAGATAAAAGAAACGGAGGAAAGGATCTTCGACATAGGAGGTCCAGACATACTTTCATATTTAGACATGATGAAGATTTATGCCAAAATTCTTGACAAGTCTATTAAAATACTAATAATTCCCTTTTTGACTCCAAGATTGTCTTCATACTGGGTCGATTTAGTAACACCGACAAAAGCATCATTAGCTAGACCTCTAATTGACAGCCTAAAACACGAAGCTGTAGTTCAAGATCATTCAATAACAGGAATTATACCTATCGAATTAAAGTCATTTAAAGAATCTTTACAAAATTGTATTGCCGAGGAGAAAAAGTCCGATAAAAACCCTGTTAAAACTAAGGCCATAAAAGAACGTACTACTATGTCACTCAATTATAAGATTCTCTTGGTTTCATTGTTGTTGCTCTTAGTTATAGGAACTACATACTATTTTCTGGATGATAGAAAGATTTTTTTGGAACCTTTTTGGATATCAATAGCACTTATTTGGTACTTCATGATCTTTATGGCTATCTACTTTATACGCTTCGGTGCTAGGCTGGGCGCCCTAATTGCTGGTATACTGGGATGGGGAAGTTTGGTATTTTGGCTTCTTGATAATTTGTACATCGTTATAGGCTATCCTATAATAGCGACAGTACCAGATATTGATGAGATCTGGAGAGACATGGTTGGTATGATAGTCGCATCTTTTACTATTATATCCTCCCATAATATTTTTAATAAGATACGTCTGCATACTTGACCCATATTTTATTACAAAAGCTCTTATAGAAAAAGGTGAATTGGAAGAAGTGAAAAAGATTTTTCCCATACATCAGTTGTGATTAAGGAAATAGTAGAGCATGTGACAATAAGTAAGGTAAATATTGTCGTCACATGAACAAATTAACCTTGTAACAGAGAGACGCAACTTTTTGTTTTAATGTGATTTTATTAAATGATATAAATCAGCATTTTCATTTCTTAATTTGTATAAAGATAGTGGCTCATAATCCTTAACTCCGTTTAGCCTTGATTTGATTTCTGATTCTAAGTTAAATTTACAAAACTATGATAGAGGTTCAGATGAGTATAAAAAATAGTTAGATTTATACTAAATAGATTTCTTTTAATAATCCCACAGGGTTATAAAACTTCTAGTAATTATTATTACTATTTTCTAAAAGAATCACTTAGTAATTGCATCGATAGATATCAAGGCATTTTATATTATTTCTTTAATTTAATACTTCAACAGCGATACAACCTTGCCATAAATTTCGCTGTATTGAGAAACAAGATAAACAACATTTAATGAAAAAATTAGTTTTGAGATATTTTTCATGTATATTAATATTATATTATTTGTTAGAATAGAATATCATCGTGTTGCACATAACATTTTTTTATTCTCTTATACCTGATTTTTAACTTTTCATATTTAAAATTGTACAGACCCTTGTCTATACGGTCTGAAATTATATTAGTTTATCAAATTGATATTGGTTCCTTTGGGTGTAATTCTGACTTGTACAATCAATGGGGAAAAATTCCAAGTCTTGTACTCAAAATACTATTCGAATCCATCTATACAATACCGTTCTTCATTTTGGCAATAATTTAGATAATATCGACTAATAATAGGTAAAAAAAGTTGATGGATCTTTGAATCCAATTTGTATTGTAAATTGATCTAAAGAGAGCGCATTTATGTCTCCGAGTGTAAATAAACAGTATTTACTTATGCTATACCAATTAGCAAATGTTTTCTGGATATTTTACCCCTAATAAGTTAAGTGTCTGATCTTTTATTAACATTCTATATTCATCCATCGTATTATAGAAATGAATTTAGCTTTGTAATGCACCTTATATCCTGTGCCATATCATCCACTCAGCCTGGAATTATCCAAGGTACAGAAAAGGGAACTGCTTTTGTTCATGAAAAGTACCCGTGATAAAGATGAATACAGAAGGGCATACGCTGTTAAACAAAAGATGGAAGGGATACCTTACCGAACAATAGCCAAGGACATGGGTGTCAATTACCGCAGTGTGTATGACTGGATTGATAATTACAGGAAATATGGTCTAGATGGCATAAGAAACAGAAGAAAAAATGGAGGTAGAAAACTGCCTTGTTGCATGATTCGTCTATATCCCAAAATATTTAGCTAACTTCTTTCCATAGGCCATGTGAAATGGTCAGAC
>JBBRRF010000202.1:0-4068 GCA_038200885.1 Candidatus Nitrosocosmicus sp. | reverse complement strand
CTCATCGGATTTAGGGAAATATGTAACAGTAACGACAAATAATTGAGCTTCATAACATTTTGCTAAATCTATCGCATATTCTGCAGCTCTAAATGAATGTTCAGAACCATCTATTGCAACTAATATTTTTGAAATTGAAATTTTTTTATTTGTGAAATTAACAGGAGTATAATAAGACAAGGTACATATGGTAAAGATAATGACGATATAAAGGTTAAACGGGTTCCACTCGCTTTACAACTTCTAACTCGTTGTTATGGTGTCCATTTTGTTGCTGTTTAAATGGATCTATTTGACTGGATTACACAAACTAAATTTCGTGATTTGCTGAACGACCATAAAAAAATAATCAAATGATGTTATAAATCGCATTCTAATATGGTACTCAAAGTGGAAAAGTGTAAAAAAGCACCAATCAAGTTATGTTAACTTTATGTTCTTCATTTCCTTCAACTTTTGTAGGATTTTTTTTTGGAATGTTTACTTCTAATACCCCATTCTTTACACTTGCAGTAACTTGAGAGGGTAGTATCTCTTGAGCAAAAGGTATTTGTCTATTAAAAGATTTAAAAGATCTTTCACTGTAAACATAATTTTTACCTTTTTCTTTTGTTTTTTCAGATTGTATTGCAGAAATTCCTATGGAGTTTTTGGTTGCTCTAATATCTACCTTATCTTTGTCAATTCCAGGTATTTCCAAGTTTAATTCAAATTTGTCACCTCTATCTACTACGTCACATACGGGTATTCTTGTCTCTGTCCACTTATCAAACATCTCAAATGGAGACACAGATCTCATAGTCGGAAACAAAGATGAAGGCCACGATTGTTCCATAATATTTGTAATATTTTGAATATTCTGTCTAAATGTTTCAAAAAAATCATTGTAATAATTTGTTGAATCTATGCTGGAACTAGTATTTTTACTTTTATTCAGAGTATCATCCTTTCTTGGCTCCATTTTATCTTTGTTTGAATCATTTTTAGAACTATCTGAAGAAAATTTTTCGGACATATTATTATATCTTTGATATATTATTTAAGATTTATTAAATCGAACTCAAAGTGGATAAACAAATCTAAACTTTTTTAATATCATAATTAAAAAGATTAATAAACATAGTATTTTCTTATTCGACTTTACAGAACATCATCTATGCTAATTTAAATTCGTATTTCGAGTATCGGGATTTAATCTAGAACCTATCAATAGTATTATTGCACCTATCGATATGTTCAATGCAAGTGCTAATGGAATAAGATACGGTGAGAAAGATTTTGCATTTGTCAAAAGAGTTATGGCAATAATTGGAGACCATGAACCAATTATCAATCCACCGTTATAAACAAGGCCTGAAGCAGTATTTCTTATTTCGGTTGGAAACCTTTCTGACAGGAATGCAGGCATTGGACCAAAGGCTGTTGCAGATATAAATATCAGTATAGAAGCATAAAATATTTTTTCGTAAATATTTGTTGAAATGAACAGACCATAAAGCAATGGTGTAGCTAATATTATAGATGCAGATGCAAAAACAGTTAGTGTTTTCATCCTTCCTATACGTTGACTTATAAATCCTGTAAATACAGTACCTATTAAAGCTGCAACTGTTACTACAATCATTATGATGGCTACATTGTTTTTACTTATATTCACAAAGTTTTCTAAGAATACCGGCATAAAACCAATAGAAGTATAATAAGAATACATAAGACCAGTCATAATTATTAATGCAAGTAAGATTCGTTTTCTCTGTACTTTATCCGATATCATATTTTTTAGAGGGGCTTTGTGTATCTCCTTTTTTTGTTCTTTGGACTCGAGCCATATTTTTGATTCAACCATCTTCACCCTGATAATTAAGGCTATTAATCCGGGGATTAAACCTGTAAAAAACATAACTCTCCATCCTATCTCAATAAATGCTTGATCTGGAAAAACATTAATCATTAATTCATAAACAAAAGCTGCAAGTACAAATCCAAAAGAATATCCGCTTTGAACAAATCCTGAAAGCGATCCTCGCATCTTCTTTGGTACCATCTCCATTGTAATTACAGAGCCACTTGCCCATTCACCACCAGCAAATAACCCCTGGACAAATCTTAAAATGATGAGCAATATTGGAGCAACTATTCCAACTGTTTGCCAGGTTGGAAGTAGACCGGTCATAAATGTAGCGGTGGAAAATCCAATTATTGTTATTACCATTGTTTTTTTCCTTCCATGCTTATCTCCAAAATTTCCAAATACTGTCCCTCCAACTGGTCGCATAACAAGCGCCACTATGTATGTTGCGAATGTCGCTAATAGACCAAGTGTAGGATCATCGGAATAAAAGAAAAGTTGATTTACAGAGGATATCACAAATAACATTAAAACTAAATCATAACCATCAAGCGCCCATCCAAACCAAGATGCAAAGACTATAGTTTTTTGTTGTCCGGATAATCCGACATCTAAACCCATAACTTGATCAAAAAAGCCATTTGATGATTAATATACTTTTGATCTCTGATTGGGGCTCTGACTACATGAAAATCTTTTTCAGCCGTAATAACCATAACTAAGGATAGGTTCAAAGTTTACATGCTCCGTATGAGAGCGAGTTAATGACTGAACCAATATCCTAAGCGGCTGTACAGGTACCTCGTCAAGAAGGTGAATGGATGTTTGCCGCTTTAAGCCCCTAAATAAAATAAGGAAATGAAAAATAAAAAATAGATGGGAAATCGTATAAAGATAGTTTATACTATAAAAGATAACGTTTAATACTTTCAAATGAAGTACAAAAGTTCTATGCAAAACTCAAAAAAGAAATTGGTAATGGAAAATGCAAAGAGGGTTATTTTTTCTCTATATCAGGTTTCAATTCTACAGCAATTGAATGGGTCGAAGAGTTACCAGGCGAAGATATGGAGATTCTTCAATTGTATTCTGATAAGCAGATCATATCTTTCATGAGAAACCAAAGTTTAATAATTGACTATTGCAGTTTAGATAATAAAATCAAAAAATACTCTATACTACCTCCAGGAAGACGATATCTAGTCGTGTTTAACTATTCATTGTATATAGTCCAGTTCTTTGAGGAGGATGAACAAGAAATTTATTTTATAATATTTTCAGAAAAAGGTACAATAATTAACAACGCTATAGCAAAATCCATTGTCAAGAAAGACAGAACTTTAACCCTTAAGAAATTTTTGAATCCTCATATCTATCTAAAAGTTATTTCTGGTTTGTTAGATATGGAAAGTAAAGATATTGCTTCTATCTCTAATGAGATAATCGAAAGTACTGACGAGATAAATGTTATAGTATCCGAATTAAGGAACCAAAAATTGATTAATGGTTCAAAGAAATTTCAACTAAAGACCAATATTTTTACATTTAAGACTATATTTCAGCACTTTATTAATACAGACAAAATATTACACTTCATGAGATCAAATTTCTTAGTGAAATCGGTTGACACACTCCTAAATGAGATAATTATCAAGGAATTCAAGTTGATACTAAAGGAGGATGATTTGCGATTAGTATTCGTATCAAGCAAAATATTTCCTTCCATACTAGAATTCTTGTTATTTTCATCAAAGGATCTTTTCAAGACACTCGATAAAGAATCTACACGACTAAAGAATCCCGAAATGAAAGACATCGGTCGATATTGGTTTTTTTATGAACTGAATACGTTGATTGCAAAAGATTTGAAGATACTGGAATCGGACTATTTGGCTTACAAAGATATTGACGGTTTTTACATAGATACTGAAATTCGACTAGCATCCGAAACAAAATTGCTTTTTAAATTAAGAACTAAGGCCCCACATCATCTTATTACTACCCAAAAGGGTTTAGTTCTTGATGCAGGGTCAGCGTTGGTTCCAAGCGATATTGGTGGTGTTATTCAAAGTATGAACTTGCTTTTGACTTTGGAATTGTTTGATCCGGCCATGAAAATATCAGAAGAAGTATTAGAAATGGCAAAAAATGATAGAGAACGCGCATATGCTCTTAATGCTCAAGGGTTAATATATTTAAGACAATTAAATAAAGAAGAT
>JBBRRF010000201.1:0-4075 GCA_038200885.1 Candidatus Nitrosocosmicus sp. | reverse complement strand
AGAGAACAGGGATACTCTCATACCTGTATACCTACCGACAGCATCTCCTGAGTTTATGATGCTTGAACAAGTGTGGAACATAGCCAGAAGAGAATTACTAGTACTGCAACACTACTCATCCTTTGATGATTTTAAGCAAAAGATATCGTGTTATTTCAGAACAAAAAGGTTTGGTCTGAATATGAGAAACTATCTGTTGAGGACTGTTTAGGAATATATGTTAAATTGGATAGTTCATTCTTATCATGATTATCAATTTCTGATTGAGCATGATATATGGAATTGGAAAAGACGACATTGTTTGATCTTGGGTAATCCTGCAGCTATGGGTTTGAATATTTGTCTATTGTTTTTAAAAGTAAAATATTACAGAAAACCATCAAAAGCTGAAGCGATCTTGGTATATTCCATTCTATTACTTGCTTAAATGAGGAGTCTCTTTTTTAAAGCTAATTGAAATGTCACATAGATGATTTTGATATAGACAAGCTTGTGTAGCCTTTTACAAAAATGGTGAAGAATAATTGATGGCTAATAACTGGGATTATCGGCAAGAACAACACTGTGAACTATTTTGAGTATAAAGTAAAGATAAGTTAGTGAAAGGAAAAATGGTGTAATACGAGGTTCTATTTTTATAGAGTCATTTCCAATTCTATGTTCTTACAAAAAGAACAATTTGATAAAGATTGGACTAAATCCTCTACTAAATATATCCAATAATAAAAAGAACCATAGCAGCTGCCATAGCAGCGCCCCATACCAATTTATTCCAATCAAAAATCTTTTGTCCATCTAAGACTCCCATGGGTATAAGATTAAACATCGCGATCCAGCCATTAAACGAAGCACCGACTGCGAAGTAGGGGTTATAGGAATCATAAGTCAAAGTTAAAATCAAAAACGAAAAACCCATAGCCAAATTAGTAAGCGGTCCAATAAGAGCAACTCTTCCAAATTTAGATCTGTCATTTAGTCCGACCATCACTGCTCCAGGAGCTATGAACTTAAATGGCATTATAGGGAGTGCCGAAATTGCTGTCAGAATAAGACCATAGATTTCAGCTCTGAATTCTGCCCAGCTACCATAATATTGGGCCAAGAACTTATGGGCTAATTCATGGACTAGAAAAGCACTAGTAAAAATTGCAAGGAATTGCCAAGAGAAATATCTATAATTATTCAGGGAAAGTCCTACACAAATTACAAGCGCAGTAGCTAATGAAAGATGAATGAGTTCGGTCTTTGATGTTTTTATATTCAATAAATTACCTATGGATCTTAAACCTGGATATTTGGATTTTTTATATTGTTTTTCGTTAAAAAGCGTATCTTGTTTTCTCTTATTGTATGAATACAAAAAAGGACATGAATGGTGTATTGGATTTCTATGATTACTGCAAAAGTATTCTTTACAGTAATTGCATCTAAATGGAAACCCGTCCACCAATCCACAGGTATAACACTGAATAGGATTTTCTTTTCTTTCTGTGGTCATAGTGAATGATTAATTGATTCCGATGAGCATGAAATAGTAGTCAAACATCCAGAGTTAGTCAATAGCAACCTACCACTATTATTTAGACATGATGGCAAATCTAGTTCTTTACCGCCCAGATAATTGAACCTCACAATCCTCATATATTATAGTAGTAGATTCAATTATATCAAATTACCTTAAAAATTACAATCAGACCCGTTTTTAACAACATATTGATGAATGTCATTTGGACACATTAAACTTTTTTAATATTGTTAACAGATAAATGGAATCTACAAAGCATCAATTTTTGAGTTTTTGAAAATGAGAAACTTTCAAAATAGTCGTATTATTTGATACTTATGAGGACGCAAATTTCAATTTCAACAAAGCAGTATAAATCTAATATTTCAACGGTTATATTTTGGAAATTATTTTAAAAATGAAATAAATTCAAATATACTATGTTTTCAAATATTGGGACAATATAGAAATTGATGTTTCTAGTTGTAGTAAACAAGTTGTTATTAGGACAAACAACGAAGATGCCTCTATCTTGGACTATTGAAATTCAAATAATTTCAGGATACGGAAATTTACAGCTTATCACCGAGAAAACGCCTGGGACATGTTATGAGTATCCATGGCATCTTCTTTTGTATTATTTGAAAAATTTGTTTCATTGATTATAGTCATTGGTAAATCAGGTGTTGGACCTTGTGCTTGCATGTTTGGAATTACGGGTATTGCAAAAAGAGTCGAGGATGCTAAGAGTGCAGAAATCAAGAATACACATGATTTATTCATTTCCATTTCCATTTATATCATAGTATTTAACACCTATTAAAAATATTTACTCAAAGTAAGAATATTTGAAATTACCCTCGCTATATAAGGATTGAATAATATAATCTGTTGAAAGGCCCTATGTATTTATGCTCAATTTCATTCACCAGATACTAAACGAACTTTCCATACTATTTGCCAAACATCATAGGAACTGGTCAGATGAGATAAAGGAAAAAATGGTAAAGGTATTAGGGGTATCGGCCAGGCTAACAACCAGTACTTTTTATGAAATCCCATTAAATATCAACACTCAATGCATCGAATTCGTTAAATGAGGTAAGATATGTTAGATCACAATACAAAAGCATATCGTTTCCAATCCAAACAAATCAGCTGGGACGATTGGGATCGCTTTGAATAGTACTACATAACACTACTCATTAAATATAGATCCTTATATCCTATAATAAAGAATCTACTAAAAAGCTAACCAATAGAGTCAAATTTAGATAGTGATTTCCACAAATACCAAGTAGTGATACTTCTATAAGGTTTCCATCTAGAAGATACTTCTAGCATATACTCATGAGTGGGCAGTTCAGATAAATTATATAATTTTTGGATTGCCTTTTTTACTCCCAAATCATCCAAGGGAATTACATCTTCTCGCCGCAAACAAAAGATAAGAAACATCTCCGCAGTCCATCTGTCAATACCCTTTACTTTAATTAATTCAGTTATGACTTCTTCGTCTTGAAGATCGGGTAAATGATGAATATTTAATTCACCGGAAACGATCTTCGTCGCCAAATTTTTAATATATTCTATCTTCTTGAATGACAGTCCAATTGTAAATCTCAAGATAGTGTTTGAAGTAGAAATAATCTGTTCAGGAGTTGGTAAAGTATCGCCATAATACCGTAGAAATCTGGAGTATATCGCATTTGCAGCACTGCCTGCAAGCTGCTGATAGACTATGGATTTTAGCAAAGATTCAAAGAGATTATCGTGGATCTGAATTGAATAATTTCCAATAGATTTAATTAATCTCCCGAGTAAAAGGTCCTGTTTTGAAAGTAATTCTAATGGATCCGGCTTAGTCATTCCTACACTGGAAATACTTCTGATCATGCTTTAAGATTTACTTTGATATCTAACTTTCATTAAATTCAAGTTAAACAAGATCTTGTTCTCTTAATTGTAGTTGTTGGCGACTAAATTTGGATTGCATAATCTTGGCAGGTTAGAATACTTACTATGATCTTCTTTTTCAAGACTGAATTTGATGCTGAGAACTTAAATGTCAGAACTTAAATGTCAGAACTTAAATGTCAGAACGGCCCTGTTAACTTAAGGTGATTTTTCAAATACCTCCCAATATTTCATATCGATTAAGATAAACCATTTCGGCACAAAAGGTCATAAGTCAGGCTCAAAATACAAGGAATCTTGTCGGTATTATCTCATTTAGTCCAGTGACAACTCAACTTTGCTCTTTTTCAAATGCCTAAGTTAACAGGGCCGTCAGAACAGTGGAGAGATTTATACGTAAGGCCAGTGGGAATAAGCAACGTAAATAATGAATCTATTTTTATGGTCCAAGACTATGAGACAAGTAACAAATACTAAATAGGTAAATTGAAATCAAGAATGAAAAAATGGTTAGATCCATTTAAAATAAGAGCCTATCCCAAAATTCGATAGGATTATAGCTCCTTCCCTCTGTCTTGGTAAACTGTGATCCGTGTCCAGACGAAGGAAGAGAAAGTAAGAAATGATCAAGATAATACTCCTCATCCTACTATT
>JBBRRF010000200.1:0-4077 GCA_038200885.1 Candidatus Nitrosocosmicus sp. | reverse complement strand
TATCTTTAATATGTTTTTGATCCGCTGTTTCTTATAATCTTGTTTGGTAGCTTCATAGAATACTTTTGTTATCCAATATCTCTGTGGAGAAGGGATTGGCGATGTATCAGTAGGATTAAATATATAGTGGAACCATTTTTGTGCTTCTTCAAAGCGTTGATTTTTGCTAAGTCGGTCTGCCAACATCAATGGAATATGGAAGAAAAGCTCCCAATTATAGAGTGAATAAGATCCCTGAAGGCTAAAATCTACTGTTTCTTCGGGATAAAATGCAACTTTGTCATCTAATGGTTCGTATTCCTCTTTAAATTTTAATGATTTAGAAATATCTTCAGAATAATACTGTGGCAAAAAATCATCAGGATTTATTTGGATATCGCGTTTCAGCACACCCTCTATCCCTTTATGTCTTAACTCACGTACAAAAATACAAACATAAGGATGGTAAAAGATTTGAAAGCTGTACTTATATATTAGAATACTGGTTCCATTATCCGAGCTAGCCATATCTCCAACTGTACTAGGTAAGTTAGGATTTACCCCATTGCTTAATTTATCAGAAATGAGGAGATCATATTTTAGAGAAGTATTTCTATTGTTACTACTATAATCAGAAAGATTACCTTGTATTTTCATATTTGTTCTTTGATAAGGAGAGGTTGTAATCTCAGAAGTATTTAATATGTTCTCAATATTAATATTAATATCATCATACTCATTTTCCGTAGTAAAATTATCCTTATATTTATTAAATGTTGATAGATCATTTAAATTTGGTTTTAATGGATAAGATGACTTAAATTTTAAACTTTTTACTGACTTGTCGGCTTGATAGCCAATACTTGAGATCATTTCTTTCTGTGATTCTAGATAATAAGAATTTGAAATAGATCGAATGATTCCTTGGTCAGGTGGTATCCCAATTCCTGCAGGAGGAACTAATTTACGTGTACCTATATTATGAACCACAAAAAAGTGTCGAGATTTTGGAGATAAAGGTGAAAAAAATAAAGGATGTTTTCCTATTTTAGAACCATCACTAGGAGGAAGTAGAAGATAAGCGTTACAAGATCTAAGTACACTAGACCATGTATGAGATCCATAAACTTCATCAGGAAGAATCAGAGAGTGCTTAGTTCCACATTTTAGGCTCTCTCCCGAAAATCCAAGACAAGCCATTCCAGCTGTATACCATCCCGAATCACAATTATTATCAATCCATTGTACGGGATGTATAAATGCCTCAAGAAGGGCTTCTGAAAGGGGTTTAGATAATGTAGATCTAGATGGTGTGTCATTACAACCTTTAAAAATGAATTTTCCCCCTTTCAATAAACGTTTCTCTATAGTTTTTTTGATGGGTTCTATATTATCTCCACTTTTTGTTGTAGGATAGTAAAAAATTATTTGTAGATTGTTATCGTCATTAATCGAGGATCTAAATACAAAATCTGATGCCGAAAGCGAAGGCGATTCTGGCCTTATACTAGCCTTTATAACAGATGCATTTTTATTTCCCCATTTTTCATGTTTGTATTCACTCCATGACAATCCTAATTCTAAATATTTTTTTATTCCACCACCAATTTGTTGACCAGGCTTTGGCATAGTTGTGCTAGCAGGGTTTGCCTTTTCTGTAAATGTAGGCCAGAAAACATACAAACGTCTATTCCATACTACAGGAATAATATGATAACCTGTAATATCCAGATCTACCTTTTCCCAAGGTGTCCAATAAGCTGAATCCATTCGTTTTCTATAAAAGTAAATATATGGAGAAGCATAAGTTCGTCCAAATACGTGTAATATATCAACGACAGTTTCGCCATATTCATTCTTTTCTAATTGATGGAACATACCAACCATATGTAGATATGCAATCTGATCCAATTTCTCAAGGTATGACATGTAAGCTGCTTCGGCTGTTTCATTATTAATATCACCTTGCATTATCTCACCTTCCAGCTCCTCAAAAATAGGAGATTTATCATCGCGTAATTCAGGTTCAATCCAATTCTCTGGATAACAAAATACCTTGCGATTTGCCTCCCATACTCTATAATTTTTCATCCATTTCCATTCATTCCATCTAAAATCATCTATCGTAGCCTCTACCTCAGGCTCTAAGTTCATAAGACATCTTTGTACAAATAGCTGAATAGAGCTTAGAGCTAATTTTATACGTGAGGTAAGCATACATGGACTCATCTCCACATCTATAAGGTAATACATGTACAGTTCATTGACATTGCGAATTCTTCGTCTTACATCATCAAGTAATGCCCATGTATCATCATCAACAACTCCATTAGCAACAAGACCATAATGTTGTTGAAACGTCATTATTGCATTTTCTGTTTCTGAATCAAATAGTCCGTTAACTTCTAGTCTTTGGGTAAATCCTGAATTATTAAGCTTTTGTTGTATCTCCCAAACAGCTGGTCGCTCATCTCCTTCTTGAATATTAGAAGGATGAGGAGATTCAAAACTAGGCAGCGGTAGCCTTAGATGAAATACAAGATGATCTACAAGTGCAGATCTCTGCTTTTCGCGTAATTTGTCACGGATGGGTCTTGCCAGGGTTAGCCACTGGGTTTCATCATATTTTTCTCTAATTGCCTGTTTTACACTCGTTGCATTTTCAGGTGTTATTTCAGCCTCTGAGAGTTTTTTACACTCTTTCGCTGAAATCTTTAGTCGTTTGATAATGCTAAATGCCTCTAACAATTTTGAGAATAACCTTTCATCCTGTAATCCATGAGGATAAAAAGTTGTTAGATCAAAACCTTCCTCACTAAGAAGAAATGCCAGGTCACTAGTACGCCACCCAGTATAATCAGCTAATCGTTCTATTAAAGCACCCATATCAGAAATAGAGGTTGCCGATTGTAATTGGAAAATTTCATCCAGCAATAATATCCCATGAGGTAAACGATCTTGTGTTTTAAACAATTCAACAGTTCTAATCCAATTGTAAAATGAAACAGGCGAGTCACCAGGACTAACAGGTAATGTACTAAGATCAAGCCAACCAACATCATTTCCATATTTTTTTAACCATGAAAGCTGGTCAACAGAGCTAATCCCAACTTTTGAAATTATCACAGCCGTCTTGTATAACAACTCGTATGTTTCAAATTGATGTGGAAAAATATCTCTAACAGGTTTTAAATTAGGATTACTTTTAGCAAATGTATTAGCTAATATGTCAGGTTTTGTAGGAACAAAATCTATAATGCTTTTTCTTGTTGGATCTGCAGAAGAATTAATCAGCTGGGTAAGAAGATAATCTACTACATCATTATTTAATTGGAGTGATTCACCCATCTTTTGTTTTACAATCTGTTCACCAAGTGTCTGCTTTAGATAAGGAAGTAACTTTTTTAGAACTAATAGAAACCGGACGTTTGGATTTACAAAAGTATCAAACAGTTTTACCACATCATTATCAGGGCCTGTAACTGAAAGAAAGATATCATCAGGTTGCGGGACTACAAGCTCAGGCTGTTCATACAATAAATTTATTGCATCCTTGTATGTAACATCATTGGGATCAGCAGGATCTGTTGATAAATCCAGCAACATTTTGTGTTCATCGTCAGTCATTATACCTATAAAGTAAAGTTTAGACGATTCACCTTCGGCCTGAGCTTGAGCTGAAACTGGTTGAAAGTAAATTTTATCATGAATTTTTTTAGGGAATTGAACACTCAAAGGCAAACTTTCAAGAGGTGTAAAAAATACATTTGAATTATTTTTGTCAGCTGTCATTTTGTTACCCGAAAAGGTCCGCATAAATCGACTTATAAATTCTCTAGGAGCATTATAAAGAAAGTTGATTGCATCCAGATATTCAGAATCAGAAGAAGCATTAACTAGGTTATTTCTTCTAGATGCAGTCATTGGTCCTTTAAACGATAATTTTTGGGTTTCTTGATTAAAAGTAATTTGACCTTCTAAACTATCCTGGAGATCAAACAAGTTCTCAAAAGCTTCAGATATCTGAAGATTTGTTACGATAGCAGAATCGTTTCTTAATAAGCTTCGTTCTGCATGAGAGATAAAACGAGATGCTTG
>JBBRRF010000199.1:0-4094 GCA_038200885.1 Candidatus Nitrosocosmicus sp. | reverse complement strand
CTTTTTTCTGTACCTTGGATAATTCCAGGCGGAGTGGATGGTATGACACAGGATATAAGGCGCATTACAAAGCTAAATTCATTTCTATACTTGCGGTGGATGAATGCAGTATATTGATGAAGAATTAGACACTTAACTTAGTAAAATCCAGTTACGATAAGTAGAAAAATTACTTTAGAATCTCAGTGACCAATATGATTGAGAATCAAAGTGTGATTCTCACCCTCATGTTGTATAGTTTTGACTCGTTTTTATATCATAATTTGTTCAATTGGAAGTCATAATTCGTCTTTTTTTCTCAGTTAGGTTGGAAAAAATTTATCTATTCTCTGATCTTGAGCATTCACTATTTTTGCGAGTTTTTGGATATCTTCAAAGAAAATTTGTTTTAATTTGCTATTGTATATAGTAGCTGCTGGATGATACGTAATAAAGTATTTCAATGGCGGGCGATTAACCATTTTCCCCCGATATGGTGTCATATATTTTAGTCCTAGTAATGACTTTAAAGCTGTTGCTCCCAAAATACAAATGATTTTAGGTGAAATGGTATCGATTTCTTTTTTGAGATATTCTTTAGTGCATATTCCGATTTCCTCGTCAGTTGGAACCCTATTGTTAGGTGGCCTGCATTTGACCACATTTGTGATGTAAATTTCTTTTCTTTCTATTCGTGCGTCGATTAGTGCTTGATCCAATATTTTACCAGCGCTTCCCACAAAGGGACTACCAGTCTCATCTTCGTTTTTTCCTGGAGCTTCGCCTATCAATATTATTTTTCTATTTATACTACCACTACCGGGTACAGCATTCTTCCTTGTTATTGATAGGGCGCACAGGACACAATGAATAACTTCTTTCTTTATTGATTCTAATGATTCATTTTGAGAACTCAAGTTGGGAATAAAAATAAACTAAGGTAGAATTTCTCGAATATCAATACTTTGATTCAGTTACTGATTCTGTGGATAATCCTCCAGTGCTATTTTGTGCATCTTCTGCAGTAGACGAGGAATTAACTATCAAATCTGCAGGACTCAAGGTGGAGTTTGTAATTGCAGCTTCTACTGATTCTGTGGATAATCCTCCAGTGCTATTAGTTGTGCTGACATTGTTAGATTGAGCAAACACAGTTGGAAGTCCAACGATTAATAGCGGCAAAATAAGAATAACAAATTTAGAACTTTTCATATCATTTTCTATAATTTTGTAATATAAAATAATTTCGTTAGACTTGTTTGCAGACCTAACGAATTCTAATCTTACTTCAAACATCAGATAAAATTAAATATCTTAAATTTGACAAACATTATTCATTAGTAATGATAATTTCAACTATAGACCAACCGCAGTAGGTTTTTTCTTTAACTATAATAAATATGATAATGGCAGAAACATGATGCTTTTATCAAATGCCATCTAAAATGTGGTTCGTCAATAATGATAAAAAGATTAGGCTCGTACAGGATCCAATTGAGTATTTTGAAATTGGGGGTCTTTCTGAAAATGATCAATAAAAAGTATCCCTGCATGAAGATTAATTACTGCAAATGACCACCACCGTCTTGTTAGATAATTTATTGTTTTTCTACAATCTCTGCAGCTAGTCCAATTTCGTAACATTCTTGTATTTTATTCCTTCCTTTAAATTATTACTCATGCTCTCAAAAACGTCGTTTGTTTTGTTTCCCATGAGTGGTGATTTTCTATTGATTTGGTCGAGGATGTTTTTCTTACTGGCCGGGAATTCTAGCCCTTCTAGTAGGTTTGCTAATTTAGATGTGAGTTTTTTGTCTTTTGTTTGGTTCTCTGCAGGTTCATTTGTTAGTGACCCAACCTGTTCAATAGAATCATCCACCCCTGACTCTTGAGGATTGACATAATTCTTGCTATCGTCATAGGTGTTCATAAATATTTAAAATAAATTGGACAACAAAGTATATGACCATATTCCTATTTTAAGTCAAGAGTAGCGTTTTTTATATAAAGAACAGCCTCTAGCATATTCCTAACCCTTTTAACAACTGTTATTCCAGTGTTCTTACTGTGAGCATCATTAATTGTTATTCTTGCAATTTTAATGATTAATTGCTAAAACGATTTCATTCCAACCAATATATTGCTCTTTTGTCCAAAATCAATGAAATTCAATTCTATGATTCCCTTTTAGAACTTTGATTATTTAGTATAAGGCCAATTTTTGTTATGGAGCCATGAGAATAGTTTTTCTGCTCCTCGCAATCGTTGATATTCATCCCATTTACATCAAACAAATACAAAGACCTGCCAATTTGTGTATTGATTCTTTTTAAGGACATGAAAAAACGACTATAAATGGCGGTTTGAGTGAGAATAGTAATACAAACAATTAATTTGTTATCTATGAGTACTTTAAAATCAATACAACTTGTCATGATTTATTTTGTCATATTTTTAGTCATAGACGACCAATATTATCAATATTTTATATTTTAGCATTTAAAACTTGTATATTCATATTCTATATTTTGATAACTTAATGATTATTTTATTAGAAACGATAAAATGAAGGACAAGCGTTATAAAAAGAACTAAAATGTGGTGGAAAAAATAAAATGAATCAAAGATTAATTAATTCGTATTTATCAGTATTATGTCCTTTATGTAATAAGCACTCTAATATAATTACAGATCAGAATTCTGGTGAATTGATTTGTACTACCTGTGGGAGTGTTATAATTGATAATACTGAGGCAACAAGGTCTGAATGGACATCTTCAAACATTCAGGAATTAGATTTCAGGGATAGAACAGGCGCACCAACTTCTCTGGCCAAGTACGATCGTGGACTTTCTACTGTTATAGGTAAGATAGATAAAGATGCATCTGGCCGTCAAATTGACCTGGCAATGAAAAGTAGAATAGGTCGGTGGAGAACCTGGGACGCCAGATCACAGACAAATGATTCTTCAAAGAGAAATCTTCAATCTGCGTTTATTCAGTTATACACGATGAAAGATGTACTGGGCTTGCCCGAACCAGCAATTGAAAAGATCGCATATCTATACAGGAAAATACAGGAACGGAAATTAATAAAAGGAAGAACAATAAAAGGGGCTTTGGCTGTTGCTTCTTATATTGCATGCAGAGAATTAGGGATACCAAGAACCATAAAGGAAATTGCAAAAATTTCTAATCTCAAAGAAAAAGAAATAGCAAGAATATACAGAAAGGTAATGTTTGAACTAGATCTCAAAGTTCCTCAAGTTGATGCATTGAAAGAAATAATCAAGATAGGAAATATTTGTGGCATTTCAGAAAGATCAAAAAGACGTGCCATAAAAATGATGGTGACTGTGATGAAAACAGAGATTTCCGCTGGGAAAAATCCAATGGGATTGGCCGGGGCTGTTCTTTACCTGTCATGTAAGGAATATGATGAGGAAATTACTCAAAACAAGATTGCAGAGGTTGCGGGTGTAACTGAAGTTACTTTAAGGCATGATTTAGATATAATAATAGACCTGACTAAAACTATGTCAAGTACTTAAAACGAATATCTAAAACACTAGTCATTTTTTTTACAAATGTAGAAATCTTGCGAATAAGCACCACGAAAATAAATTTTCCCAACATATGTATCAGACTAAGTAATGTGATTTTATTATAATTAAAGTACAAATTATTTTTTTGGATAAACCTAGCATAAACTCTACTACAGATAATTAACAGTCCTGATTAAGTAAAATGCTATTTGGGTTCATCTGTACAGTTTCTAAGAAAAAAAGTTGCTTGATGGAACAAATGTTCTTTCAGATGATTTAAAAGATTTTCCAAAAAATGATGTAGCATTAAATGCTTTATTGTTGCTCTGATTTTGTAACCTATGATCTCAAATTCAAATCAATATTCTTGAGAAGTGTTATTTATTATCCAGAGATAGGGGAGTTATTATTAGCCAATTCCGTGTTTGGCCTTTCTTCCCTACCACAATAATGAACCGGTGAACGGAATAGACACCCGGGTCATCCTTTTGTATAATAAGAGGTATAACATTTTATTTAAGATCTGTGTATTTTTTTTAACTATGGTATGGCTACAAGCTCATAGAGGGG
>JBBRRF010000198.1:0-4105 GCA_038200885.1 Candidatus Nitrosocosmicus sp. | reverse complement strand
AGTGATGCCCTTCCGTAAAAAATACTCTCCAAAGAGATGGGTTGTAGAACGAACCAACTCATGGCATAACAGGTTTAGATAACTGTTTACCCGCTATGAGAAAAAGTCAGACAACTATCTTGGATTAGTACAGTTCTCATGCTGCATAATTATCTACAGAAAGATAATTTTGGGATAGGTTCTTAATAATGCTCTGTCGAATAACTAATTTGGGTATAACCAATTAGATTAGTATTGTATCACGTCGTCATTTTGTCCATAAACAAGTTATAGATCGATGCTTTTAGCATCAGTTCATTCACGATGTTGTTCCACTTTACAGAAGATGCATACTCACCAAACGTTCTCTTCATGGATGAGAACGCAGTTTCAGCCATCCATCGCATGCCATACCACTGTCTTTTCTTCCATCGTTTCAGATCCTCAAGTTGCTGTACGGATAGTTTTCGTGGAATAGATTTAGCGTTGTTCTTAACCGATGAATTCTTCCTTACTTTGATGGCCGGTAATATCTTCATTTCCTCCAGATACCTAAAGTTGTTTTTAGAATCGTAGGCACCATTAGCCATCCTTTTTGATATTGTAGTTATTAGAGACATCGTCGACCAACTCTTTTAGCATCTTTCCATCATGAACATCTTCTTTTATAATGGACAGAGAAACTATCTTTTTTATCTTAATATCTACGGCTACATGTATTTTGATAAATCCTTTTCGTATCCTTCTCTTGTTCATCCATTTGTCAGGTATCTATCCATTCGCCTCTATCGGTCACCTTGATACCAGTGCTGTCAACTACTGCTATCACTATGTCGTCCCTTTCTGGATTTACGTTTGGGTCCAGGTTTATCTTCATTTTTGCTACGCTCCACCTCCAGATTGTTGTGAAATCTGGAACCACCTCTTTGAGTTTCTTTATATGGATTGACATCATTCTTAGAAAGCCTTCTAATTGACGGTATGGAAAAAGTAGACGCATATGTACGGTGGCGGGTAGCAGCGATATCCGGGAGTTCGGATATCAATAGTTAGGACCTTCCTTTTCCTTTCCTTCCTTCATTTTCTTTAGCTCTGCTCACTAGTTCTGTAAAAAATCTGAATCAAACAACACAACATTTTGCCTCGCCTAACAAGGGGTTCGTTATATTCACTCCAGTTAATCTTTCTATCTGGCTTTTTCTTCTTGTCCTTCTTTGAGTTATCAGACAATATCTATCCTAATAACAGGATCTATATAGCTTATCTGAAAGGTAGTTATTCGACATACCACTTAATAATGCATGACAACCAAAGTTTATAAATTAAGGGTACCTCACATCATTCGTTACTGCTATTTATAAAAAGAATTGCTAAACCAAAAATGCGAAAAATCTTCGTATAAATCTTTCTGAGGTATTGGAAAATCACCAGTTATGATGGTGGTAATTAATTCCTTATTACTCATGAGAAGTTTAAAAAGGTCATGTTCGGTCACGATCCCTACAAGGGTGTTTCTTTCCAGAATGATTACTCTTCGTATCTTTTGCTCATACATTAATTTCATTGCATCTAAAACGGATGCACTCTGTGATAGTGTGATTAAAGGATAACTCATGAGTTTTCTGATAGGAACTTGCAAGTCCGCTAACGAAAATGTGCTTACTATTCTAACTATATCCCTCTCAGTAATAATGCCAACTGGATTCTTGTTCTCGTTATTATCAATAATAACAACGGAACCTATATTGTTGTCTATCATTACCTTGGAAGTATCGAAAATATTTTGTTCTTGATCGATTACTTTAACATCTTTATTAATTATCTCTGAAATACCAATCGATTCTAAACCCATTAGTTATCTTCTATTTCCTTTTATATTAAACTATACGACAAAATTAATGGGCAATAAAATATATGCAACCTATGCAAACAATCGTTTCCATCACAATTTGAATTCTTCTATTGGTAAAGTCTTATAGTACGGAATTGCTTTATTTACCTTGATTATTTCCGATGCTAACAATTTCAGAACATGGATTATGAGAATTCTTTTTCGAAAATTTCAATAGATATATTAAAATTGTAAACCCCTATTCAAACTGTTAAACATACCTAACTGCATTTTTATTTGAAAGATCCGTATTCAGCAAGTGTTTTTACAATCGATTGTCCTCCTATTTTATTTAAGTTTGACAAAGATATCTCAATATTATCCTAGTGATCGTATCGGCTTTTGCAGCATTAAAATATATAGTCGTATCTGATGTTGTAAAAGTAAACTTTACTATAGTATCAAAAAAATGAAATTATTACTTACTAAACCCTTCCTTATGTATCCAATAGTACGAAACCTTATCCGCACCTATCCAATAGGTTTCAGTTCCTGCGTCAATAATTATTTCCTTTGAATTATCATCAAATCTTACATTATGTTTGTGCAGTTCAATTTTTTCATTGTTGTCTAACCTTATCATTACCTCTCCATTTTGTTCGACGCTATTCTTTATATTTTCATAATTTGCCATCTCATAATAAGGGGGTATCCCTTTTTAAACCTTGTTACTATCTAGCTGAATTTGTCATTTATTGGCATATTGGTATGTTTAGAATGCCGAAAGGGGTTTTATCTCTTGTTTACCATATAATAAGACATGTGACCGTAATTCTTTACCTCATTTGGGTGTCATCATAAAACAGTTTATATTATAATTTCAGTTTTGCTTTTCTATATGACTTTGGATTGCATTTCTTAATGTTTCTGTAACTATGTGAATAATCCGTGGATCATCAACTTTCGGTATTATATAATCGACTTTTAGCTGTTTATTATCAAGTATATTAGCTATGGCGGTAGCAACAGTTACAAGCATACCTTCGCTTAGAGTATTAATTCTAAGATCCAATAGTGCGCGTAGTATTGATGGGAAAACTACTGCGTTGTTTATCTGATTTGCGAAGTCTGATCTTCCCGTAGCAACAATTTTAGCACCTGCTTCTAGAGCATCAGAAGGTAGAATTTCGGGATCAGGATTACTTAGAGCCTATCCCAAAATTCGATAGGATTATAGCTCATTATTCCTTTTGTTAAACTGTGACCTGTATCCAGAAGGAAGTGGAAGTAAGGTATGATAAAGACCACCATCTTCCTCCCATCATAAGGATTCCGGATAAATTATGGGATGAAATTAAAAAGGTGTTGCCTAAAGAAAAACCATCCAAAACTGTAGGTAGACCAATTGTACCATACAGAAAATTACTTGATGGAACCCTCTACGTACTTAGAACAGGATGCCAGTGGAATGTTACCTATGGTATACGGTTCTGGTTCAACATATCACCGACGATTCCAGGAATGAAATCTACTAGGTGTTTTCAAAAAGACATGGATTAAACTATTGATAATTCATGATAAAGAGATGGGTATCAACTATACTGGCAATCCATAGACAGTATATCTGTGAAGTCACCTTTAGGGGGGCGAAAACTGGAAATAATCCCACAGATATGGGCAAACTGGGCACAAAAAGACACATTTTGACAGATAATAAAGGGGTTCCTCTATCAGTGGTTATATCACCTGCCAGCACTCATGATATCAACCTGGTAACAGATGTGGTTGATAATGCAGTTATCAAAAGGCCAAAATCAATATCCTCGTCCAAACCGAGATCAGTAAGAAGAAGAAAAAGAAGACAACACCTATGTCTTGATAAAGCTTACATTTCCAAACCAGAAGAGCTCAAACTAATTAAACGAGATTATGTACTGCATATTCCCCGGAAAAGAAAATGGGGTAATAAGGAAGGGGAAGCAGAGGATGTCAAGAAAGAAACGTAACAACCTAGCTCAAATCGTAAAAAGTATTCTCCTAAAAGATAGGTTGTGGAAAGGACAAACTCATGGCATAACAGATTTAGAAAATTGTTTACTCGATGTGAGAAAAAGTCAGAAAACTATCTTGGATTGCTAAAGTTCTCATGTTGTATCATTAGATCTCTTGCGCAATTAGCACATGTTAGTCACATCTTCTAGCCATAGTATATCGCCTTAACTAATAGGCATTCATTATTCTATAATTTATCAATCCAGATACTATATCTGATATTCTGTCGTATTTTCTTAGCCT
>JBBRRF010000197.1:0-4106 GCA_038200885.1 Candidatus Nitrosocosmicus sp. | reverse complement strand
TATCGTAAATGTCTTTATCTTTTAAATATTAAGACGAGTTGGTTGGCCCTGTTAACTTAAGGGCATAACTCCTTGTGATGATATTCAACAAATAGATTCATCCAATTTATTACCTACTTTAGTTTACAGTTTATTGTTCTGCAAGGAAAGTAATCATCGAAACTTTCAGTTCTGTCCTTAATATACTGTATTGTTCTTTCTATCAGGCTTTTCTCTTTTTTGGCAAGAAAGGAATGAATATGATGATCGATGTTCAAGAACTTACAAGCCTGTGGATACCAGGTACCGCCATCCGTAGAGACAGGATGTTTTCATACCTATTTGTCAATGATAGAATAAATATTTCCACAATGAGCCTGGTTCTTTCTTTAGATATTTTTGCAAAAAAAGTGCGAGAATGGACTTGTTTTCAGGCTCTATTGCAACCCACATCCACATATATGGAGCCAATCTTAACAAGGGTTTCATCGATTATAAATTCAGATATTCCTTTTCTCTTTCTAGCAATGTTCTCGGGTTTGTATCTTTGAATCCATTTCCAGACTGCAACATGACATCTCTTGACAAATTGAGATACTGCTTTCGAGGTATTCCTATAAGATAAACCTAGAAAATACAAATACAAACCATAGTCAATGTATTTTGAATGTGTTCTATTTCTTTTAATATGCATGACAAAAAGAGACTTGGCATCTATAGCTATAGGATTTTCTTCAAGTTAATAGAGCCGTCAAGTCTAAACTTTGACTTTAATGCTTGAAAGATCAGATTAAATGAAAATTAACCTCCAATGTCTATATTTTTTTTGATTCTTAGAGCATATGGGATGGATACTATACCCCAGATCTCTTATGGGGGATCTTTCAAGTAACCTCGTATTCCATGTTCTGTCCTAATAGTTTTCCAGAGTAGGCAAAATCGTTACTCATAATAGAATCAACATAATTGGAAAATATTGCACCGTCGATACATGAACCATGCATTGGATAAATCATCTTGGGTCTTAATTTCTCTAGTCTTTTGCTGGTTATTCGTACAGGCTTTTCGCTCGCAAAGATTCCTACCGCCCGATACAGATCAATCATAGAATCAGACAGATCCTCCGAGATCACAGGTTTGTTGAATCCAGGTTGGATAAATAAATCCGAAGTAAAAAGTGACTTGGAATTTTCTTCAAATATCATCATACTATCCCAATGATGTACATGAGGAGTCATAATAAACCTCAGCGTTGCTTTTCCTATACGCAATTTTTCATTATCCCAGAATGAAATGTGATCTAAAGGAACGTTATTCCAGCCAGTCAAGTTTAATTTGGAACTAAGATCACTACAGACCAATCTTGCCCTTGGGCTGTTTAGGAACTCCATACCGCCCCATTCATCACTCTCAAAATGCAGAAAAGCAACATAGGTTAATTTTTCTAATCCGATTACTTCCTTAACCTTCGCCTCAATCTTCTCATACATGGCTACCGGACCAGTGTGAATTAAGATAGGTTTTTCATCATCAATCAAGAGTTGATTAAAAGTAATTCCATAGACATCGTCAAATCCACAGATCCTGTATATTCCATCATCTATCTCAGAAATGGAGACATCAATTTTACTTGGATTAATATTCTTGCTAACTTCAGGCATATTTGCCAGTATCAAATCATATAAATAAAGATTATCAAATTTTTATTTTGCCAACTAGCCTATCCCTAACCTCCTAATTGAAAATACAGAGTACTCAGGCAAATTAAAAAAATGCTAAAATACACATCATCTAATTTTTTGATATTCTTGGGATTGTCCTCTGGTTCAGAATCCAATCCATTCGTTTGACATACTATATGACAATGACCTCAAAAAAAAGTTGGATTAGAAAAAAATCTTTGCCGGTTTGTCAATTGGAGAAATCATAGAACTCAATTTAAAAAGATCATGATCAAGTTCTCTTGCATGATAATACGTCATTTAGGAATAATTTGATGTTGTCATCATTTTAAGGCTTCCAACATCTCCTTTCCTCCTGGAACAAGTTCACTCTATAATATTCCATTCAACTGAAATTCTACCAGGTCTTGTCAACATCAAGGAAATAGATATGGCCATAAATGGTATAGGTATGGACAACAAACCCAATGCATAACCTTCTAGAAGAATTACTACAGTAGAATTATTGACGATCATAATAGCAGAAATCATTTCTATTGCAAACAAAAGTGCTACAATTCTAGTCAATAGTCCAAGTAATAGGAATAAGCCATCTACGACCTCAAGAGGACCAATTAATAGGGCCAACTCTACAGGCAAACCAATCAAGTTGAAATAACCCTGGGTTTGGGATAGATTGATAAGTTTTGGCCATCCGTTCGTAATAAATAAAGTTCCGAGTATAACTCAATACTGGTGGTCCAAAAGTCATCAAAATACGGCTATTACCCATGCTTACCCTTTCTACCATAGGATTCGTACCGTGTTAGCAAAAAATCAGACAAATACGCATTGTTCTGAGAGTAAGACAATGAATGTTTAAATTCATAGAATGTCTCGACCACGTTCTGATTAACAATTCCGCTCATTATCAAGTGAAAGAATAATTATAATGTGTATAAAAATTGATAAGGGAACAAAAGTATACTAGTCTATTTTTTTATGGCCTCATACAATCCAAACATATTATTCTCTGTATCTAGAAATACAATTATGAATCCCATGTCCGGAATTTCTGTTTTTGGCATGATTACCTTGCCACCTGCTTCCTCAATCTTGGATGCATAGTCATCAACAGACGGTACAGTAATGTAATTCGTAACAGAGTGTTCGGGAGCTTGACGTTTCATTAGTCCTCCTCCAATACCTTTATTCCCATTTACGTCTTTAGTGTCAAAAAACCAATAATCTTTAGAAGGATCCTTAGAATTGCTCAATTTTTGCATGGTCCAATCGAATACCCCTTTGTAAAATTTTATCGCCCTTTCTATATCATCTGCAGGGATTTCGAAATGCTGCACAGTAGGCATTTCAAGCAACTCCATATTTCGAAACTATTGTTTTACTCATTGTCATTAATACTTCAAACTCTTTAAAAAGAACATGGTAAAAAAAAACTTTGGTACAATGTGTATACTTTTAGACGAGAATGGATTCGATCAGAGCTTCAAAATTACGAAAAGCTCAAAAATTAGTTGTAATAATTTCGGATAATGTTAGAAATAACAGGAAAAAATGGAGTTATTTATTGTCCATATATATTATGACCAAGATTTTCACTGGCTGATGCGTCCCCAGAATTACATGAATCAATGATACTTGCATTTGGTGAATAGCAATGGGCACCTTGTATGGACCTTTGTGAGCTTCCTAAGGATTGATCTGTACTACCACCACCCAGATCAAAACCCAAAAAGGCAAAAGAGAGATTATTGGTTGAAAGTGAAACTGAAACCACCAGCAAGAGACCAATAGAAGATAGGACTATTGTATTCTTAAACGGCTTTTTATGCACTAATATTATAATAACGTTATGCTATATCGAGATTGTTCTACTTAAAACTGAATTTATATTGCTATTATTTTCTATTGTAGTTTAATAGAGATCTTTTGTCTATAAGAAACTTTCATGTCCTGGCTGACCGTCATACTTTTTGGACAGGCCTATAACTGCTACCGCTATTTTATCTACCATTTTGCAAACTGAAATTCCTATTTATCAAAAATATGTGATTTCCAACTGGAATAGAAATACCAATAAATTCGATCCTTGAGTTAAATGGTTATTAGGGAATTGGTGCAATTATCAACCTACTGAAAAAGGGTATATCCATCCTATCTATTACTCCATTCTTCTTTTTAGTAAACCATAATCCACTGTGACAAAAACCATTTATTACTAACATGAAACGGTACAATTTAACATACTGTAGGTTTGTATGATCAAAGATATTATATAAAGAGTATATTATTCCTCTACTAACTTAGAGCCTATCCTAAAATTCGATATGATTATAGCTACTTTTCTTTCTTGGTAAACTGTGACATGTGTTCAGAAGAAAGAAGATGGAGTAAGAAATACCACTCATCCCACTATCATAACCATTCCAGACAAGATATGGGAAG
>JBBRRF010000196.1:0-4121 GCA_038200885.1 Candidatus Nitrosocosmicus sp. | reverse complement strand
GCAATACATCATCTGGGGAATATACTTTAGATAACGATAGCAGAAAATTGGTAATAGAATATGGAAAAGATGCTAGAGTAATCAAAATTATCGGTACGGAACTTAATAACATGATTAGTCAAAATCAGGCCGGATTAGACATTTCTAAATCTAATGATATCCAGGGTGGTGATCAAAACCCCTTTTTCATGATACCCATTATTTCATTCATCCTCGGGATAATTATGGTTGTTGTTTATTTCATGTATCGCAAGAGTAGGGTTAAATCGAGTAAATAGAAACATGGGGCAATTTGCATACTTTGGTAGTGGATAGAGTTCAATTATAAAACCATTGTCAACCTTAAAAAATTAAGTTAGGAACAGCGACAGTTGAAAAATCAAAGATTTATTCCGATGCTTGAAGTATAAATATCTCGTTCGCTTGAGCATGAGACTAATATTCTACTGCATTAAATCAATAAACATTGCCTATCAATCTGTGATGAGTTTTCTTTTGGATATGCGCACTCAAAAAATAATTCCAGGAACCTAAGAACCTATTCTACATTCAGATGTAAAAATATTTACCCATCAAAAGCCGCCAGCATAGAAATACCCTCTTGTGAATCATAAAATAGGCAACTTTATTATTGTAAATTCGTCAGGATTCATCGGTCAAATGGAATTTTTTATTAATTTATATATAACTAGGTAAGCAAATGATTAACAATTTCACTTGAAACGTGAATATAAGATAGAAATTATATACATATCAGTTAACATTCTACGAAAATTTTTTTAAATTAAAATATGTAATGTAAATTAGATTATCATAATTGGCACTAGACTATAATAAAATGATTGAAATAATATTGGAAGAAAAACACGATTTAAATTTTGAGAAATTAAAGACAATGATTGAAGAAAAAAAGACCAATGTGGGTGCAGGGTATTTGACAGACCAGGGAGCATTATTCCTAGTGGCCGCAGATTTAGGTATTTCCTTGGAAAAAACTCCAAAATCAGAATATAGTCTTAAAGATGTATTTGTTGGTGCCAGGGATGTAACTACTGTCGGTAGAATTATGACCATTAATCCGATCAAAATATTTCTAAAGAGGGATTCGAACCAGGAATCAAGGAATAGAATTATCCATATTTATGATAAAGACTCAAATGTCAAAATAAAGATCTGGGATGATTTTGTAGATCTGCCTGAACAGCTTGATTTAAAGCTGGGAGATTTAATTAAAGTTTCAAAGGGACAGGTCAAAGCTGGGATGGATAATAAGCCCATTATCAACTTGAGCAGCAACGGGTCAATTGAAATAGTTTCAGAAGATGGAAAATATCAAATTCCTTTACTCTCTGAGATAACAGCAACGATTGATGATCTTGATGTTCCAAAGGAAAATATGGTTATTTCTGGAAGAATTACTTCAGATCCGAGGATTTCCACATTCACCAATAGTAGAGGAGATCGGGCAAAATCCCTACATATGGAGTTATCAAATGATAGCAACACCAGGAAAATCCGATCAATCATTTGGAATATAAATGATGAGAAGGTACCAAAGTCTTTGACAACTGGTTCAAAAATTAAATTGATCGGTGTCAAAACAAAAATAGGCAACCCTAATTTTAGTAACGGTGATTTAGAAATTCACGGTGACGAGGGGACGGGATTTGAATTTGTGGAACAAATAGAACCTGTGGAGAGCTATACATTGAGGATCATCTCTGCAAGGCTCGATCCAACAGAGAGGAAAACGCATTGTATGGCAATAGATAAAGATGGAAAGTCATATTTATTATTAATAGATACTAAACTATTTGATATTCAATTTGAAACTGATGACATAATTGAATGTTACCCTAGTAGAGTTCTTGGAAATACAATCGAAATAACTGATCAAGATTCGTATGTACAGATTTTGAAGGAGGATAAAGATATCCCCAACACAGACCAGTTTGAAAGCAAAATAGTGGATGTAGATAGCATGAACAAGCCATATGTAGTCGAGGTCATAGTTCTTCAGAATCCGAATAAGATGGATGTAAACACTAAGAGTGGAGAAATCGTGTCAGTAGCAGACACTATAGTGGGTGATGACACTGGAGAAATCAGACTAGTGGGTTGGAGAGAGAGTAGCGGTTTGGTAAGTGATCTTAAGATAGGTGAAAGGGTAAGAATTTTAGCAGTAAATGCAGCAAGTGGCAAAGAAGGAAATATTGAGTTATCCCTTAAACCTTATTCAAATATTATGAAAATAAGTTAAGATAGGCAGGTTGGATCATAATTACATAGTGATTCTAGAAAAAGACAAAATTCATCAATTGTCCCAAAATCCTCTAGTCATTACATATTGTTTTTCAGCTTCATAGATTGTTTTCAACAAGTTCTCATCATCAGTATAGTTACGTAAGATCCTAGCACAAGTATCAGCTCCAATTCCATGACCCGATAACACAAAAACGGCCATTTTTCCAAAATTATTTATTAAAGAAGCTATTTTCCAGGCCCTATCAAATTTATGTTCTTCATCTTTTGAGAGCGGGGCCCCTGTAATTTTCCTACCAATGATATTACCTAGATCGCCATCCTTCCAAAAAGTAGCCGCAACTAATTTGGATTTGCAGAATGGACAACCCAATTTGATTGGTATATCCTTAGTTTCAAATATCCTTTCCCATTTACCACAACTCATGCAAACTAACTTATGCTTGGTTGTTGTCAAGCGTTCCTTTACCAATTCTAATATCCCATTTTCTAAGCCAAGTGGAGCAGAGATTGATTTCTTAGAACGTAACAAAATAGGTTGCGCGAGTTCGGAAAATTCACGGGTGTCTACCCAGTGCAAATTGATGGCTCCAGATTTTATGTCCTTAATTATCTGTGATGTCTTTTTTACGTCATACTTATCGTGGACTAATTCTCTAATTGATTCCTTACTAAGAGAAGTCTTATAATATCTATCGTAAAGCATGCGTGCCACCCTCTTGTCGTAAATAGACTCTTTCTTTATAATTCCAAATCGCTTTGCTACACCCCACACTTTCCAATTGATGTTATATGTCCCACTAAAAGACGCTATTAATACTGATTCCACATCAAATTCATCATCAAACAAAGAGAAAATATGTTTCTGTCTTAATCTAATATTTATAGAACTTAATAATATTCTATATGGATCTGATCTAGTTTCAATTATGTAACCAGTCTTTGATGAAAGAAATGTAGACAATAATGAGCCTAAGGTGTTATTGATTTTTGAGCCAAGGGTACTGTGGATTACTACAATACTTTCAGTAGGTATTGTCTCAAAGACTAGATTTGAAGAATCTGGAATTACATCCAACGATTTCAAATTTCTGGACAAATTAGCTATTATTTTTGGATCTGCATCAGAGAAACTAATATCAATTTTTTTGGAATTACCTGACCTAATTTTTTTTCTTAATTTGCCTACCATGATCGCAGTTTCATAGTCAACTGGTATCATCTCCCCTACCCAATATGGAACATTGATTGGAGCACCGCTTAGCGGTTCAACGTGAACTTGAAATTTTCCCTCATCTATTACTAATATTCTCCACTGTGAGCCTTTGAGTACAAAGACATTACCTTTTTCACCGTAATCTCCCACAAATTGTTGATCCAATGTGCCTATTCTCTTTTTTGATATCGAATCAATTACATCGAACTTTACAATGTGAGGTATTGTGGAAACATTTTCATAATAGTATCTATAAGACTTTCCAGTTCTTGTAATATGTTTTTTTTCCACGTCTAATCGGATTAGAAAACTATTTATGAGTATATTTATGCAATCCATGAAATCGAAATATGATAAAGATCTGAACAGGTGGGCAGAGGAAAAGGTCTCATATAATTTTTCCAAATTCAGCTTTTCTCTAGTTTGTAATGTCATTCCGACAATATTATGTGACAACACATCAAGTGGGCACTCATGTGGAATTTGA
Organism: Candidatus Nitrosocosmicus sp.; assembly: GCA_038200885.1. GTDB lineage: Archaea > Thermoproteota > Nitrososphaeria > Nitrososphaerales > Nitrososphaeraceae > Nitrosocosmicus. The sequence continues at coordinate 156 of JBBRRF010000196.1, read as the reverse complement.
TCTTCAATGGATCCTCTTCTAACTCTTTGGATTATGCTCAATGATTCCAAAAAATCATCATAGTTACTTGTAATTATCAACCCCTTAGCCGATGATCTCCGAGTATGCCTACTACGTCCAATCCTTTGTATTAATTTTGATACCTGTCTTGGGGAT
>JBBRRF010000195.1:0-4149 GCA_038200885.1 Candidatus Nitrosocosmicus sp. | reverse complement strand
TAAGGGATCAAAATGGGCTGGAATTGATGCACGTAATTCACGAATTGCAGACATGTCTAAACTTGATATATTTGAACCGTTAGCAGTGAAAGAACAGATTATCAAATCTGCTACTGAAGTAGCATCCATGTTATTAAGAATTGATGATGTAATTGCTTCAAGTAAATCTGCTGGTGGAGGGGGCGGAATGCCTCCAGGCGGAATGGGCGGAATGCCTCCGGGCATGGACGGTATGATGTAGAAGAGTCCTCATCCTCATATTTTTTCTAGAAAAATTATTTTAGCTTTTGTTCATGACTGGATCCAATCCAAAAAATATTAAAAAAATATTATTTTGATTTTAGAATAACGTCATCCAATAAAATTATATTTGAATTGGAAGTATTAATTGTCGGGGTAGGTAGGATCGGGGTGCTAGCCGTGCCCCGTACCGAAAATCGGCTCTATGTCGGGATCAGTAACCGTTAGGTAAATTCGTGAATGGGAGGATACCCGCTCATTCGACTAGGATGAAATCATGCCGTATCGGATGGCTATGAGCAGCAACTTACATGAAGGTGTAAAATTGACTGTGGATTGTTGAAATGGGTGAGGTCCGGGAGGGAGCAACCCTAAGGCATCGCAGCCGTGCTGTTACGTCTACGTGGTGGATTTGGGAGGATTTGAAATGGGACCTTTTGTTCATGTTGGTACTAACGGGCTACCCTACTCACTTTTATTTGTGTTTTTTATAAAGCTTTATTATTTAACTAAGTTGGAAACAGGTTAAATATCTTGAACCATATTCTTAAAATATGGTTCAAGATATTTTCGACAGTTACAAGGATGAAAATAATACCGATGGAACTAATAAGAATACCTATGTTGAAGACATAACCAGATCTAAGAGCAACAATTTAGATGAATTAGAGAGTGACGTCACAAGAGCCATAAGGGAATCAATTAAAAGGAACTCTCATAACATAAACGATTCTGAAACATCATTCAAACAATTCCTTGATTTGACTATGAACGTCGTTAATGAAATACCAACAATGGTAAACGTGACCGGCAAGACTATTAACAAAATGATAGATAAAGGGAAAGAAGGCATCGAATCCATAAATAATTTTAAAAATGGTATGAGTTACTCCTTTAAAGATAGGTCGAAATAAACATATCATTAGTCCATATCCAAAAAATTCAAAATGTCTTTGTAGACGGACCATTATTTGTATATATGATAGCAAGATCCAATTATTTTATCCTAGGTTTGTTTAGTTGTGTAGTATCGATGTGTCTGTAACTTTGCATCAGTTTCTACTTAAATCTCAAGAATTTTAACGTCAACTCGCATAGCATTTTTGAATATACTTGTAAATTTGCTCATTTAGTCTAGTATCAAAATAATATTTTAATACCACGTGAGATTCCTTATTCAAGCGGTTTATGAAAATTCTGTATCATTTTTGCACTGACTTAATATTTCTTAAGAAATATTCATTTTCTCCTCCGTTTTCCTTAATTGGTAATATAGTTGATTTTCAAGAATAATTTATCATAAGAAATGTATGATACTTTTATGTGAAATTGTTATAACTATTATCCATCTATTTTTTTTGATTTTTATGACTCTTCCAGGCGGTGAAATATCAAAAAGAGAACTACATTTTATATGGATTGTAGATTGCTCGGGATCTATGAGAGATGATGGAAAGATCCAAGCCTTGAACTATGCTATCAAAGAGGCAATTCCTCATATGCAAAGAGAATCTGAAAATAATATCCAAGCGAATTTGTTAATAAGTGCATTAAAGTTTTCCACAGGTGCCCAATGGATAATTGCCCCTACAAGGGTAAATGAATTCAAATGGACTGATATTGAAGCAAAGGGTGAAACTGATTTGGGACAAGCTTTCCTATTACTCTCTGAAATCTTGCGTATACCTCCGATGACTGAAAGAGGATTACCACCAGTATTGGTATTGCTCTCTGATGGACAACCCACTGATAGTTTTAAAGATGGTCTAGAAAAATTGTTGTCAGAACCATGGGGTCGAAAGGCAATTCGAGTATCTATCGCAATTGGTGAGGACGCAAACATGGATATTCTTCAAAGGTTTATTGGAGATAGTGAAAGACAACCGCTATTGGCGCGGAACCCCGAATCACTTACAAAATATATAAAATGGGTATCAACGGTCGTGCAGACAGCTTCAGCTAGACCCAAAAGCCAACAAAAATACTATGACAGCTCTATTTCTAATGTCGACATACCCAAGCCTCCTGAAATGATATCGGGAGCTACCGATGTGTGGTAAATAATTTTGATTTCAAAGACCAAGCAAGTGAACACGACGCACGAGTTTCAAACGGGTGAGCCCGTCCACATAAACGGCTTAAACTTAGTTTGCAATGTTGAAAAAGAATTGGGTTCAGGCACTCAAGGTAAGGTATATTCATTAATCAGTCCAGATAATTCCCCACTTGTTTTAAAGTGGTATTTTCCTTCCATGGCTACAAATGAGCAATATGACATACTCAAATCTCTGATTCAAAAAGAGGCTCCAAGTAATAAGTTCCTTTGGCCATTGGCACTAGTCAAAACTCCAAAAAAAGAAGGATTTGGATACGTGATGTCCATGAAGGATTCCAGATTTAAAAGTTTTAGTTTGTGGTTGTCTAGGAAAATTGATCCTTCCTTTAAGGTATTGCTAACCGCCTGTTTTGAATTGGTACAGGGTTTTCATCTATTGCATTCAAAAGGCCTCTGCTATCAGGATTTATCCCTAAATAATATTTATTTTGATCCTGAAAATGGAGAAATACGCATTGGAGATACAGATAATATTGTAATAAATGGGGTAGATAAGGGTAACGTAATAGGTACACCTAAATTCATGGCCCCAGAAATAATAATTGGAAAAGCGTTACCAAATACCCAAACCGATTTATATTCATTAGGAATAATACTGTTTTATATTCTGTTTCTAAACCACCCATTAGAAGGTAAAATTGAAAGCTCCATCAAAAGTCTTGACCTGCCTTCGATGTCTAAACTATACGGATTCGACCCGCTTTTCATATTTGATCCAAGCAACGATTCCAATTATCCTGATCCTGCTTTTCATGCGAATGCATTAATATTTTGGAGTATTTATCCCGATTTTATTAAAAGAATTTTCGTAAGAGCCTTTACCAATGGTATTAAGGATCCGATGCATGGGAGGGTCAGAGAAACTGAGTGGCAAATTGCTTTGCTCGCGTTACGGGATTCTATATATTATTGCAGACAATGTGGATCTGAGAATTTTCTTGTTACTGATTATTCGGTTTTTGAAAAATTAAAGATACAAGTAGAACTTGGGGGCGTTAATTCTGACATTAAAGTTTCGAAACAAAACAGCATTGTTGAGGGGGTACAAAGCAATTCTGTTTGTTGGAATCCAAAATGTAAAACTATGAATACTCACATTTTGAATATTCAAATTGATGACCGATTGTTTGTTGCCTTAAATTATGACACCAAATTATACCTTCATCACATAGATCCAGACCATAAATATGATTTCTCAAGTCCTGTAGCAGAAGTCTCTAGACATCCAACTGAACCTGGGGTTTGGGGATTGAGGAACCTTTCTGCATATCCTTGGAAAGTTGGCAAGGCTAATGGTGACGTAATTGAAGTTTATTCAAAACAAAGTTTCTCGTTGGTGCCAGGTACTCAAATAGACTTTGGTACCTCTAAGGGTATGGTTTGCTACTAAGGACATAATGGATTTATGACTGAAAATAATAATGCACAATTCGTTGAAAAGTGTATTACATCAAATTCAAAAAGGTGGTTGGTGCATAGCAAGAGCGTAAAGGGCGCGTTACATTCACGAACTGGTTATTCGAATCAAGATTCAATTCGATGGAAACAATCTCACATCTCTAATACTATAGTCATGTCGGTTGCCGACGGACATGGGGGCGATATACATTTTAGGAGCAAAGTCGGTTCACAAATTGCAGTCAAAACTGCGGTAGAAACTTTATTTGAACTATTTCATAATCAACCAATTGAAATCAATAATGTTTCTCAGGTAAAGGATGTAATTAGATACTCTGTACCTCGTCTATTAGTTCATAACTGGATGGATCGAGTGCAATATCATGTACGGAAGC
>JBBRRF010000194.1:0-4151 GCA_038200885.1 Candidatus Nitrosocosmicus sp. | reverse complement strand
TGTAGCACTGAGGGAGTACATCCGTCAATTCTTTATCTTGTCTCTGGACTTCAGGTATCTGAAGCAGTAAAAATCGCAATTGGACAGCAGCCATCATTAGCCAATAAATTATTATACGTCGATCTAAATGATTTAGTTTTTGATAAAATTCAAATGAATAGACATGATGAATGTCCCTCCTGCGGATTGCATGTTGAACAAAAAGATATCAAAATACCGTCTATTATGGTAGAAGAATTATGCGGAAGAGATCGAGGCAAGAGAACGTACACTGTTACACCCGCCCAAATTACAAACGAGGTTGATTTATCAAACATTTTGAAAATCGCCGAATCTAATGGGTATATATTGAAATCAAAAGGCAATTTGGGTATAACAGTGTCCTTTCAAAATCAACTACTTATTAGCTTCCTTACGAGTGGAGCTGCCACGATTGTGGGAGCGAAAAGCGAAGAAGAAGCATTGTCTATTTACAATACTTTTACGGAGGAATTGAAACCACTAAGTTAGCTAGTATTTTTTTATTACTTTGTAATATTTTATAGAGATCAGTTTTAATATTTGGTATTTTATTTCACTGTATAGATATGTCTTTAGAAGTTCAATATTTTCCTATTATTATTAATAAAAAAGAGAAGATAATAGTAGCTGATGATCGCGTTCTATCTCTAGATGATGACACTTCAAAATCTGATAATTTAGATAAAAAAGAAGATAATAACGAAGATAAAAAAGAAGATAATAACGAAGATAAAAAAGAAGATAATAACGAAGATAAAAAAGAAGAATTAGATGAAGATGATGAAGAATTAGAATTAGAAGAAGATGATGAAGATGATGAAGAATTAGAATTAGAAGAAGATGATGAAGATGATGAAGATGATGAAGATGATGAAGATGATGAAGATGATGAAGATGATGAAGATGATGAAGATGAAGAGGGAAAATCGAATCGCACAAATAGAAAGGAAACTATCAAAAAGAGTTCTGATTATAGGGACATCGATTTAACTCCTATAACTAAAAACTTAGAGATCATTAATAAGAATGTGGATAAACTGTTTAAAGAAATTCAAAAGATACAAAAAGTAACGCAACCATTACAAAAAGGTCTCAATTCTATTGAAAAGCAGTCCGTATCTATTAAACAGACTCAATCTTTACTTAAGGAAATGGATAAAAGAATACTAAAAATAGAGAAAAATGTTACAACCAAAACAACAAAAAATACTCCCTCCAGTTCTAGGACGTCCACCAAAACAACAAAAAATACTCCCTCCAGTTCTAGGACGTCCACCAAAACAACAAAAAATACTCCCTCCAGTTCTAGGAAATCAACTTCTAAATCTTCAAAGAAATCGGCCGATAATAAAAAAAAGAGAAATAAGTAGATAGATTAAAGCCTACTACCATTTTCTTCCATTTTCTTCCCTGATACTATAATAAAGATATTGCTGGGCATATCCAGAATATCTTCCATAATGTTCTCTAATTTTTTTCGATAACACTCTATATTGGTTGGGAGTAATCTTTTCCTTTATTTTCATATCTTCATCTAAGATTTGATTCAATTTTTTTTGAAAAATTTTTATAATCCAAGTATCAATTGGAAATGCTTCTAATTTGTTTAAAGAAAATAATAATATACAATCTGCTATTTTGTCTCCAACTCCACTTAACTTCAATATTTCTTGTTTTGCTTTATCATAATCCATTTCTGCTATTTTTACCATGTCAGTTTCTTGTTTTACTATTTCTCTTACTGTTTTTATTACAAATTCTGCTCTATATCCTAATCCACAAAGTAAGAGTTCTGGTACAGAAGTAGTGTATAGCGTTGTTAGACTTGGAAATGTATAATATTCATTACCATCCAACTCCACTTTTTTTCCAAATTTCTTGGAGAGGTTTCTCAATATCAGTCGAATTCTTGGAATGTTATTGTTACTAGAACATATGAATGATATAATACATTGAATTGGTCTTTGTCTCATGATTCGTAATCCCGGATATTTTTTCGTTACATTGTCTATTATTATGTCCTTTCCAGAAATTTCATTCATAATCTGATCGTATTTGTCATCAAATCTAAAAACATGCTGTTGCCAGTTCTCTATTTTAGGAAAAGAATCATATTCATATGCTTTTTCACCATTGTTTTCATATTCGGTTATTTTTAATATCGATTCTTCATATATTCCATACCATGATTTATCTCTTTTTTCCCAAAGAAAGGATTGTCCGCTATTAATGGTTGAATTAATATTGAGGGTATATCTGCTATTCAATTGTTAGAAAATTTCACTGGGGGTTGCTGTTATATGTGACATTGTATACTTTTCTTAGTTAAACCGTGGTTATCTCACCGGTATCTGGAGCATGAGCCTTATACCCATACTTTTCAACAATTTCTTCTGCAAATTTGGTGCAAGATAAGTTATCGCCATGAACAGTCAATACTTGGGGGTTTCCTTTCACCCTATCTAAAATCTCAAATAATTCTGTCCTACTATTATGTCCTGAAAAGTCAAACCTATTTACTTCTGCCAAACATTTTATTGTTCTTCCATTATACGTTACTTGTCTCTTTTCGAGTAAAGATCTTCCTGGCGTTCCTTCCCCTTGATAGGAAACCAGAGCAATTCCATTGTATTGGCTCTTGCAAATTTCCTCTATATAAAAAACTGCTGTACCGCCAACTAACATACCAGCTGGAGAAATTATTACTCCGGGTTCTTTAACTACCCTTTTCCTTCTTTGCCAACTTGTTATTCTTTCAACATCTTCAATTGAACTCTTAAACATCTGAGGGTCTCTAAGATACTTTGGATATCTGAGCATTATATCATTGGTTTTTAATGCCATCCCGTCCATAGCAATTTTGTATGGAAAATTATATGTTTTAAGTACGCAAGCAATTTCTTGAGCTCTTTCCACAGAAAATGCAGGTATAAAAAATACACCATTCCTCTCGACCACTTCCTTTGCAAATTTTACTAATTCCCTTTCAGATTGTTCCCTGGGAACCTGCTCTGCTTGGGAATAAGTACTCTCAATTATTAACATATCAATTTCGCCTACATCAAGGTCGGCAGGTCTCAGAACCTTAGAACCTCGTGTATTCATATCGCCGGTGTAGAACAGTTTTTTTCCATCTGATTCGACTAAAACTGTTGCACCACCGATAACGTGTCCCGATTCATGAAAAGTAATGCTTGTGTCCCTTATGGTATGACTACTCTTGTAATCTAGATGTCTTGCATGATTTAACATGTTCACTAAATCGTGATACTGAAAAGGAAGATAGAACCCTGATATTTTTATCATATCTTGAATTAGCAGCTCGGAGAGTTCGAATGTAGGCATAGTTGCTAAAGCTTCTAGATTTGAATCTTCTTGAAGAAAAAGAGATGGAGCACATCCTGAATGATCCAGATGTGCATGGGTTATTACGACCGCATCAATATCCTTTGGATTCACTTGAATCGGAAAAAGAGGTTCCTTCTTCAAAAGAACTCCGTAATCTAGTAGAATATTTGTATTATTTGAATTAATCAAGAATGCGGATCTTCCAACTTCTCTGGCAGCTCCTAACGTTGTAACTTTCAATGAAAACTACTTAATTTATTTATCATATTAGTCTTTTTGCATTATTACTAACTAAAATCAATATTCCACAATAGATACTCTTCATTACTACTTTTAATGCTCTCTAAATATCCATATCCTGCGTCATCTAAAACATCCTCAAATCCATAGGTGTGTATTTCTCTTTGCCCTTCATCTTTAAGACATTTTCTTAATGTTTCTTTTATGATTTCTTTGTATTTTGGTTTAGAATAAACATACCATAAATTGTGCGCTCCCCTTAGCTGTTTTAAAAATTCAATGGTTCCGTCTGATATTTTTGAATAATATTTGTTAGTTATTTCTGTGTTTACATCGTCCCAGGATGGAGTTATCCAGCTTGCTATTTTTTCAAACCCGTGTCCCTCAAACTCTACTGCAAGACTCAAACCTTGATCCAAGGTTGTAATTATTACATCTGTACTTGCAGCAATTTTATCTCTGTAATCTACTCCGGGCTCCATCCATCCAACAAATATTAAATCATACTTTTTTTCTATTCCATTATATGCATCACCAATTTT
>JBBRRF010000193.1:0-4154 GCA_038200885.1 Candidatus Nitrosocosmicus sp. | reverse complement strand
GTAAACCTTTTCAAACGCTGTCCTGTTGGTAATAGTCAAAGATTATACAAAACGGGGATAAGATCAGCACAGCTATAAACATTTGGAGAAAACTGAAAGTAACCCAGAATCATGGTTCATGTAATTATGTTAATTGGTATAACATTGTTCCTGCCAAGCCTAAATAAAACATGTATACAAGTAATCATTGTATAGTATATGACAAAAGACAAAATATCATTTTTTGCAAATTCAAAAAGACTTTGTACAAGCAGGTCATCAACACTCTATCAAGATAAAACAAAGACTCTGGTCCCAATTTTATTATTTATATCTTCAGTTCTTTTCTTTAACTATCTTCAGAGTATTAGTAATGCAGATGCAACCACTTCCTTAGCCCAATCGATTCAACAGTTCCAAAAAACCTTGCAATCAGCAATTAACAAAGAGATAGAATCAAGCAACAAAGTTGTCAATAATGGTAATTGCAGTAACAGTATTTCAATCCAAACTCAAACAAATAATAATGGTCAAACAAGTAGTACTACTAAAAATGCTTGCAATAACGCATCAATTTTCTCTACCTCATCCATAAATCCTTCTATAAATAAGAACTTGTCAGGTGCAATAGTAAGTACAGAGTATGACCTACAAAACGGGGAAATAATTAACAGTATATTTGGAAACTGGTCACTAAGAACTAATAATGGCAGCCAAATTGACTTTAAAACCACATTCACAAAACAGCCTTTCAATTTATCATCTAATCAAACGGAATCATCATTAGCTGCTAAACAGCCCTCCGTCGAAAACAATAAAACTGATTACAGTCTTTCAAATTTTAGAGTTACTACTGTAATACAGCAAAACTCCGACATAATATATAAGGGTACTATGGATGTAATCGAAAAGAATCTCTCCTCTGGTATCAATAGCTCAACGACAACTAATACATTTAAAGATACCGATGCATCTATATCCATTTTAGATGGTCGAATTTTAGTAATCAACTTTGATAAACAAAGCAGTTTATTCAACGAATTTAGGGACATCCCGTTAGTTGGTGTGATAATAAAATAAAAAACTATATTATTTTTAATTTGAAGTTAGCTGTGATTTAATGATTGAACCACATTATTTGTTTATATGTGTTATTTAAGGTGCTTATTTGGCATATTGTATTTTATGGGGTAATGCATATCACACCATTTTATTAAAAATAAGAATCTGATATTTATTGTTAACAAATATATTTTTTGAACATAATATTAGACAATTGCTCTGTTGCATAATTCCTTATTCTCCGACTACCGCAATACACATTGTACTATATTCTTCTAAACAAGTTATACAATGATACTTTTATCATCATCTCTTTTACCATGTTTTAAAACCTGGTGGCTGAGGTATACTCGCCAAACATTCTTTTGATGGATGAGAACGCCGATTCAGTCATCCATCTCTGTCTGTACTTTCTTTTCTTTTTCCATTTCAACAGGTCCTTGGTCTGTAACCTTACTTCCCTATTCCTTAATCTACTATTTCTGGGTGAAATGATTGAATTCTTTCTTACCTTTATCCCTGGTTTGATCTTTTTCTCTTGGAGATATTTGAAGTTGGTATTTGAATCATAGGCTCCATCAGCCAAAACAGATTTTATCTTCTTTTTATCTTGGTTATCCAAAACATGATTGACCAGTTTCTTTAGCATTTTCCCGTAATGTACTTTCTCGCCTGTCACTTCCAAAGCAAGGATTTCTTTCGTCTTTATATCCACTGCTACGTGGATCTTGAGATAACCTTTCCTATTTTGTGTATTCCATTTTTCATCCATCCACTGACCTCTATTTGTTACCTTTATTCCTGTACTATCTATGGATATTATAAGGTCATCATCATCCATCTTGTCTTTTTTAATGTTGATGTTTAACTGGTTGATTCTTTTACAGATATGGCCGTAACTAGGAATGGCCGGTAGTAGACGTTTTCCTGTAGCGTTGATTATTCCTTCGGTTTGTCTGTAAGGTAGACGAAACGAAGTTCGGATGTAACCAATAACAAGTATGAAAGAATTTGGAAATACAAATGGTTTACCCTTTTTGTTTTTATTCATCGTCTCTATCTCTGAACCTCAACTATCAAGGAAATCATGCGAGAAGAGGATCTCGCCTTTTCGAACCAATGAGCTATTATAAGAAGGCCAATCAACCATTGAAAATGTAGACCTAAATCTAAGCTAAATAGGTTGACTTAGGCTACAAAGCATTAGACAATCCCTTTCTAATGAATCTTGACGGACCGGTTGGGATTTCAAGCATATATTTTTGTATCTCAAATACTCATAGTATAGCGAGTTTATGAATTTAGTATAGATATTCCATGGACATGTGTTAGAAAAAAAATAATTATTCATTCAATTTGTATTGAACTGTAATCAGCGATTATATTATATGAAGATACAATTAGATTACATTCTGATTAGATTATTTGATTTTTTGTGATTTATAATGAATCAAATGATTTTTCTCAATACTCAAGCAGCACTCTTCTTTAAACTATCTGTAAGCCTTTGTAAGGCAGGAGATTTATCATACCGATCCAGATGAATATCTAATATGGAAAAGCTTTCTGTATTCCTTTCAGCATGAAGCAACGCATCTTCAAATTGCTCCTCGGTTTCTATAAGGAATCCTTTACCACCTCCAATCAACTTAGGAATGATGCTATATTCCCACATAGGAATATCATTAAAATAACCATCTAAAATAGACCGTTCTGTGCCATATCCTTGATTGTTTAATACAAGTACAATAGGATTCAGATTGAATCTAAATGATGTTGATATTTCCATGCCTGTCATTTGAAAGGCACCATCACCTACTATCACCAGTGGTCGTAATTTTGGATTGGCAAACTGGGCTCCAATGCTTGCAGGTACAGCAAAACCCATAGATGCATAATATGCTGAAGATAAAAACTCTGTTCTCATTTACTTTGTACCTGTTACTATTATAACTTCATTATCTATTTTTAAATGACCTGTACTCTTTTCCATGTATTTCTTAATTTCATTGGCAAAAGTATTCCATATTTGTTGTTTTTTTTCATTAGGTTCATTGGACAACATAGCATTAATTGGAGAAATTTCTTGAATAAATCTAATATACTCTTCCTGAGAGTCAAAATCAAAAATTAAATTCATTCTCTCTATAGATACACCTTTGAATTTTGATTCCATCAGGACATTTTTAAGTTTATTTTGATCAGATAGACTAAATGGTCCAGGCGTATTACTATGATTGATCGGTTTATTGATTATCTTAGCCGCTACATCAAAAATCAAAGACATGAAAGGAACTTTATCTTGTGAAGCCCATGCCGCAGCTACAAAATGACCACCATCAACTAAAGATTGATAGATATTTGATAAACCAACTTTGAGTAATGGTAAAAACATTATACCAAATCTACAAAGAACAGTATCAAAGGAAGAAGGTTGCAAATCAATGGATTCAATGTCTCATTGTCTAAACTCTATATTTTGGAGACCACAAGAACTAGCTCTTTGTTTAGCAACAGATAACATTTGTGAAGATAAGTCTATAGCTAATACATGACCGCCGCCAGTATTACTCATCTTTTTGGCTGCAGTAATTGCTGGCTCTCCAATGCCTGTTGCAACATCTAAAACTTTTGAACCTGGTTGAATATTTGAAAGTTCGACTAGACGATCGCTGAGTTCTTGCGCATTTTTCTCAATGATTGTCCACCATTTTTGCCAAGCAATAGCCGCTTTATCCCATCCTTGACGCTGATCTTCCTTGTATTGTTTGAGGTCCGTATCTAACATATTTCTTTTATTAACCAAAGTTATAAATAATTTTTAAACTTGATATCTTTTCTAATTTCTCCACATAGAGTAGATCTCTTGCGTAATTAGCAGAGGTTAACCTATGTTTTATCCATCTCCATTTTTGGAATTAACAGATATTCATTATCCTGTAGTTTATTAGTCCAGATACCATGTCTGATATCTTATCATACTTTCTCAATCTATTCCTGAATGCATCGTTCATTATCCTGACGATATGAAAATCTTGTAGTATCATACAATGTTGTATGTTGGCTATAGGTTCGAAAAGTACATGCTCCGTACGAGAGCGAGATCCTGACTG
>JBBRRF010000192.1:0-4165 GCA_038200885.1 Candidatus Nitrosocosmicus sp. | reverse complement strand
TGAAATGATTGATAGATGTATTCCAGTTTATACAGACTGGTACAACAATGCTAAAAGGATATCCACTACACAATGCTATCCTGAGGAAAGATACTCTGGTCATAGAGATGATGGTTGGTATGAACGCTTTGTAAAAGCACTTAAACTAGAATATATACTACCAGTACCAGTTGCTGTGAGGGGGTGACATATGTCCATTGGTCCTACATTTCAAAATCCTGTGCTTATTTTTTGATATTTTTACAAAAAGATGCTTCTAGTTTTACTTATCGATTAATTGAAGATTGTATTCAGGATAAAAAAGATTCATTGTAACTGTGGAAACTGCTTTGTATCCTAATTCCTTAGCCGTTAAACCGGTTTAATCCTGTCAACCTATATTCTTCTAAACAGGTTATACAGAGACACCTTTATCATCATCTCCTGTACCATGTTTTGAAATCTAGTGGCAGATACATATTCACCAAAGGTTCTTTTTAGTGTGGAAAATGCCGTTTCAGCAATCCATCTGTGTCCGTACTTTCTTTTCTTTTTCCATTTCAATAGATCCTTTGATTGTAGGTAGACTTCCTTGTTCCTTAACTTGTTGTTTCTTTCAGAAACAATAGAGTTGCTTCTTACCTTTATACCGGGTGTTATTCCTTTCTCTTGAAGATACTGAAAGTTCCCGTTGTAATCATAGGCTCCATCTGCTGAAACGGATTTTATCTTTATTAACTTAATATTTGATTTAGTATCACTGATTGTTGTTGTTGTTGTTGTTGAAGAACCATCCAAAACTTGGTTAACCAGTTTCTTTAACATCCTTCCATCATGTACCTTCTCATCTGTTATCTCTAACGCAATGATTTCTTTGGTCTTTATATTCACTGCTATGTGGATTTTGAGATAGCCTTTTCTGTTTTGTACCTTCCATTTCTTATCCATCCACTGGCCTCTGTTGGTTATCTTGGCTCCAGAACTATCTATTGAAATCATGATGTAATCATCATCATCATCTGTAGTCTTATCTCCTCCCATTCCTCCTTCTCCTGCTCCTCTGATCTCTACATTTAACTTGTTGATTCTTTTACAGATATGACCGTAACTGGGTGATTTTGAATCCAAGTTCTTTCCGGTAGCATCAATAATACCTTGAGTCTGTCTGTATGGTAACTGAAATGAGTAACGTATGTAACCAATTGCAAGGATGAATGAATCGGGGAATAAGAAAGGCTTACCCATCTTATTTTTATTCATCGCTTCTAGTTCGGAATCCCAAGTATCAAGAAAATCATATGAGAAGAGGATCTCTCCACGTCGGACTAGTGAGCGGTTGTATGAAGGCCAGTCAATCACAAATACATATTAGGAACAATTCGAGCTAAATAGTTTGAGTTAGGCGACAAAGCAGTGGAAACTGTAACATATGAATCAATAGAACAGGAATTACTGTTTTTATTTTACTACGTTCTTTATTAATACATATAAGAAAATGCCCAAATCCTTTAATGAAAAAGAATCTCATATTCAATATTTGCTTATGATCTGTAAAATGAGAGGGTTATCCGTAAAGGAAATCCATGAACAAATAACTTCTACCTTGAAAATAGATATCTCTCTGAGTTCTCTGTATAGTAGAATAGAGAAACTGGAAGAGGTAAACGCTAGTCATTTTCTAGAATTAAAAAAATCAAATAATGCATATATAGCAAGAATAATGGAAATTCTAAACCACTTTTCGTTTTATCGCAGGCTACTGACAGGTCTTTTGTATGACAAAAACACTAATCAACTCATAACCAATCCTTCTCTTGTGTTTAAGGCAATTGAAGTATTGGAACGTGTTGATCAGAGTGAATTTAAGATGCTTAAAGAAATACCAGATATTTTTGCCTGGAAACATTCTAAAACTGGTCCCAGGGATCCAATATTTGGTGAAGATCCGTATAAAGATAAATCAATAGAGGAATATATCTTAAACATAGAACAGATTCCAATTCCTCAAAAGTTAGAAGAATTACAATCTAGTATAGAAAATGAAAACCTAAGAAATTCTAAATTGGATAATAATAAATCTGATGGTGAATATTAATACTGGTAAAATATACTTCAAATTAATCTTTGACAATTTTCATCAATTAATATTACATCTAGTTGAGAAATACATATGACATCCATCAATGAATAGGTAACTTTGTAGTGATTTAAATATACTATATTAAAAATCTGCTTTGATGACTACTTTCCAATTCGGTCTTCCGATCTATTTCAGACATATTCATCAATTTTAGAAAATCGTTTACGGACTGAGGACCAAATCCAGCAAAATGGTTGTTAAATGCTATTAATATATCAAGAATGTTTGAGTTTTCATCTTGCGTTTCTCTAACCTTCTTATATAGCATATTCCAGCATTTCTTTTCTTCTGTCCTTTACTATCTTTCCAAAGTCTTTTTCTGAAATGCTTCTATCACCTATGAATCTAGTATAGACTTGGTCGGAGGTTGTAACTGAAGGGGACATAAGTTCATTTCTTACACTCCAAACTAACGATATGTCATTCTCTTTTAGAAAATTATACACATTTTCAGTAAACCAGGAAGAATGTCTTACTTCTAATGAATACCTAAATCGCTTGTCCAAATGATGGACCATATCTTGAAAAGCATTGAAACCTTTCTTTTCCGAAAGAAATTGAGGCAGCCGTATCAACAGAGTCAATGTTTTATCAATCAATGGTTCCAGTGAATAGAATAAAACGGACAAAGGTTTAGCAACATCTTCTAATTTTTTCTCATGAGGTATTACTTTGGGAAACTTTAATGAGAATCTAAAATCATCAGGAGTTTTGTCTTTCCATCTTCTTACTGTTGATCTGGAAGGTATATGATAATACGTAGAATCGACTTCGACAAATTTGAAGAACTTTGAGTAATATGATAGATAGTCTTTATTTTCTAATTTCTTTGGATAAAAGGTTCCTTTCCATCCTTCATAACTCCACCCCGAACAACCGATATTTAGTGTCAAGATCGACTTCAAATAGGTCAAATAATAGAAAAGCTTTCAGTTACAGCCCAATCATATATCATGAAGGATTGATTTTGGATAATCCTTAGATGATGGTTAACCCAACAACTTCTTTAGATCGATTATAAATCTTCTGAGAGACACGTAAATCTGCTTGGACTGTATGAAAGTTTTGCTTTAATATTATTATCTAATCTTGTATTTTCTTCCACCAATCTCTTTTTTTCTGCTTCGAGACACCTTACCTCATGTTCTAACCATTCTTTTCTGTGTTGACTCGCTCTACAATAAATCAGATTCGCGAGCAAATAATTAACCTCCCCCTTAAACAGTTCCCCTCTTTTCATCTTTTCAGCGATATCAACAAAGAAAGATAAAAATTCTGGATAGTTCCTAAGAATATTTACAAAGTCTGACTTGTAATTTAGAGATATATATTCAAAATACCATTTGTTTACTGTCTCGTATGATAAATCCACAATAATGGAAACCTGTGTAGGAGTCTTTCCTTTAGAGAACAATTGAAAAGCTTTAGCATGGTCTGACTTTGGCGGTTTGGGCTCTGGTTCGTGATTGTATTCCCTTGATATGATACCAATGTCTCGTGGTGAGATTCTCACTTCTTTTGCTATTTGTCGAGTTGTGTAACCATCTTCGAGCATTTTAATTACCAGTTTTTTCTTTTCTTTTTTTGATAATACCATATGATTTCATGTAACAAAAATATATAAAAGACAAAATCCGAATGGTTACCAAAAAAGTTGATTTTATACCCTTGAATCCATTGATACCATCGAATTTTTCTAAAAAAAGTTCAAGCACGGATTTACTTGGTAATAGCTTTCGAGACATTAAGGAAAAAGGAATATTGTCAAAATATATAAAACAAATAACAATTAAAATATCTTTTCTCATATTTAAAATTGAAAAAAATAAGGAATAAAGAATTACCCGAACAAGCTACCAATCAAGTTACCGATCGGGTCGTTTCCACTACTCGAACTACCAGAGAATGCTGAACTATACTGACATACATTAGTTCGTAGATCTAAACAGATACTTTTTAATGTCCAAGTTGAACCTCCTTTTTCTATAGTAGCCAGATATTGCTTGTTTAACCTGTGATAAACTAGAGTAGTAATTTGGCAATATG
>JBBRRF010000191.1:0-4174 GCA_038200885.1 Candidatus Nitrosocosmicus sp. | reverse complement strand
GATGGAGGTTGGAAGTTGGTCTATTGAAGGGTGATTTTATTGATTCGGGCCGAATTGGGATCTTCCGGCTGATCCATTGAGTTAGTAGTTGAATTTGCAATTTTATCAACAATTTCTAACCCTTCTGTTACTTTTCCAAATACTGTATATTGATTATCCAAAAATTTTGAATCATTTAATACAATAAAGAACTGTGAACCAGCACTATTAGGATCATTTGTTCGAGCCATTGATAATATTCCTCTTTCATGAGGTATGCTGTTGAACTCTTGATTTATTGTGTACCCTGGACCTCCAGTACCCCAAGTATCTCTGCTACTGTTGCCATTTTTTGTATTTGGGTCTCCAGCCTGAATAACGAAACCTGGTACTATTCTATGAAATACTACTCCATCGTAAAATCCTTTACTAGCCAGATCTTGGAAGTTCTTCACGTGATTTGGTGCTACATCAGGATAAAATTCAATTTTTATTGGACCTTGAGTAGTTTCAATAGTTGCTGTGTTATTTGTGGTAGTAGTCATACTATTGTTTGATGTTGTATTGTTGATATTATTTAAAACATTAGATTCTAAAATCAAATTTGAGGTGCCATTTGCTAGATTGCTAGCTAGGGTAGTAGTATTGGAGGAGGAGGAGGTGCCATTTGCTAGATTGCTAGCTAGGGTAGTAGTATTGGAGGAGGAGGAGGTGCCATTTGCTAGATTGCTAGCTAGGGTAGTAGTATTGGAGGAGGAGGAGGAGGTGCCATTTGCATTGTTCGTTTTGAAATCATGATTCACTTTGTACACCAACACTCCAAAAAATAATCCTGGATCATCACTTTCGAAACTCTTTGAAGCGTATACTAGTGATAGTGGTTCTGAAGTGTTACCTTTTGGATACTTTATGTCCTTTATGTAAAAGGGTATCGCACTAGGCTGGTATGTTGGTGATAATGTTCCACTACTTGGATTATAGAATCCAATCGTTTGAAACGGCATCATTTTCCCCAAAAGCGAATCCCAGTACTTTTGTTTTGGTGCATCTCCATTAGATTCAACATATTCTGATTCATTAAATCCACCTATTCGAATAAACCAATGCTTTTTACTTTCATCTCCACCACTTCCTAATACATATAGAGGACTTGGATTTGTAGGATCCAAAGAAGGCAATTTTTGTCCAACTACATATATCAAAATATAGTCTGATTTCAAATCATTAGCAATTTTCCATCCCTCTTCTTCAGGACTAATGAACATTTTTGCTATTGTTTCTATTCTTGTTTGATTAATTGTTGCATTATCTGCAATGGATGTTCTATTTCCTAATGTTGTTATCCAATATCCATAATCCCACCATGCTGTTACCACTGAATCAACTGGTGTGTTCTTGGACATCCAATCTAGTGTTTCTATCCAATCGTCCGTTGTTAATCGATAATTAGTACCTCCATTAGCAATGGATGTAGGAACATCTGCAGAAGTTATCCAATTTGTGTTAGTATCGTAAACCATAGGAATGGATAACATTACTATCAAAATGGCCGCAAATCCTGCATATGGTAAAAATTGTTTTTTGAGTTTCATGTTCTTTTGGGATTTTGCTCCGTTCCTATTTGAAGTTTCTAGTGTTTGTTCCGCTTCTGTCCTGATCGATGTTATGGCTCTAATTGACTGATAAATTCCTATACTTGATAATATAATTATGCTTATCGATGCAAATACCAAAAGCCTTGCAAATGTTGCACTAATATATAATCCCGTAAGCCCTATTATCAATGCAAAAATCATATTGGTATTATTTTTGTTCTTAAACGCTAGCCATATTCCTAGCCCCGCAAAAATGATCAGAATTGAAAACTGTCTAAAGTAGTCTACTATCGTGGGTGTGAAATGTTCCGCAACAGACTCTACTAGCTTGTTCTCTGAAGAAAGAAATGGGTTTATTGCATTGAGATATCTAAAGGAAGGCACTTTGTAAAAGCCGCCGACCACTATGGACATTCCTATTATTACAAAAACTCCTAGAATTATTGCAGTTTTTAAAGTCGCCCTTCTCTCAGAACTTTTTAACCTTACTACGGTAGTGACTAATAGGAATAACGTGCTAGTCATTAACAATAAACCCGGCAATCCAAGAACAAATGACATACCTGGCCTCGGAAAAGCCCCGGCAACTAAGATAACTGAAGCTGTAAAAAGAACCGCAACCATTAAATTATTTTTGAGATCTTTGGAAACAAACCCGAGGACTATTATAAAGATACCAATAGGGATTACGAAATACTGAGCTCCACCCCAGGAGGTTACTGCTAGTCCAATTAAGATTCCTCCAAAAATCGCTTTGGGGATCAAAAATTTGTATTTTTTATCCTTTAAGGCAGATAAGAACAGGTATGTGCCTCCTAACCCATAAAAAAGACCTAGTGGTTCTGACTTAAACCATCCCAGGTTTCCCCTTTGAATTATTGCAGGACTCACAGCAAAGAAAAGGGATGAAATTAATCCTGGAATGGTGCTTCCGGTTATAGCTCTTACTACCAAGAACATAAGTACGGTGGATGCAGATCCTATGACAACCGGAAACCATATTGTGAAATCCATCAAAGACATGTTCATACCAAAAATTTTGTAGAGCGTGGCCGCAGTTAGGTGTAAGCCAGTCTGCGATGTTTCAGCAATTTCTCTGCCATCTGGAAACCATGACTTGTAGTCATGCCATTCAAGATACGGTCCATATCCATTATTTACTATATATTCTGTAGCTCTAAAATCAAAAAAAGGATCAAATTCATTCAAATAAAATCCATATTTGATTGGGTATGCTCTAAGGATGAATGCAATGCTAAAAGCTAAACATAATACTGCGATTATAAGAAGATACTTAGTTGTCCTACGACTCTTCTCTGACTTTAATAACTCTCTTCCTGCCATTACCTACACGTTTATTATGATTTTTTAAACTTTATTTAATATTTAATCATTCTTAGTGATGATGTTATTGATTATGCCGATTTATTCGATTTCCATTATTGCGGTTTTACAAATATTCACATCTTTGCAAAAATCTTCTGCGTCCTTGACTGTTCCTACAATGGATCCATAATGCATAGGTATCGCTATTTTTTGGGGCTTGATCAACTCAGTTGTGGCTTTAGCTGCTTCCTTTGCGGTCATTACATAAGTACCCGAAACAGGCACAAATAAAATATCTGGGTTTACATTTTCCATTTCTGGAATAATATCTGTGTCACCTGTATGGTATATTTTCAAGTCATTTACATTTATGATGAATCCGATTTTTTCATCTTTTTTCGGATGGAATTTTTTATCGGTATTGTATGCTTCTATACCTCTTATTTCTATATTTCCAACCATCCTTGATTCCTTGGGTTTTAAGGGAATTATTTCATTATCTTTGTAATTATTTTTTAATACTTTCAAGCATTCATGCGAGCAAATTATCTTCGTATTTTCGTTTATCACATTATTAATATCCTCTATACTTAAATGATCAAAATGATTATGAGAGATCAAAAGTATATCTGCATCACTCTTGCGAGCATATGATGGAATTAATTTATACGGATCAACATAAATCTTATTACCATTTACTTCAATTCTAAATCCATTATGTCCATTCCACCGTATTTCGATCCCTTCAATATTCATCATATATGTATAATGAAAGTAATTAGGAATAATTTAAATTTGACCTAACTTTGGAATGAACAAAAATAATTCTATTGTTTTTTAATGTGAATACATCAACGCCTTTTTTAAGGGCCCTTTTAATTAAATTCTTGTCTATCGTTGCTAATGGGAGTTTTTTTTCTGTTGAGATATTTAATAAAATGGAATCTACTGTTGAATTGGTTTGTGTTATTTCTAACTTATTGAGTTCATCGTTGTCTAAATACTTGAAATCCCCTTTTTTTAACCGATCATTTATTATTTTTAAGGAAAGATTGGCAATTTTTGACCTCTTTATTCCCGCCGTTTTTTCTAACTGTACTAGTTCATTAATCGTCTCCGCATGAATGAGCCATAGCAGTTTTCCAAATCTAGACTCTAGAGCGTCCAGGTTTTTGACCGGATCATAACATAAAACCATTAAAAAACTAGTGTCAGAAATAACCTCCATCTTGATTTATACAGCTATTCCTGCACCTATCAATCGCCATCGATCT
>JBBRRF010000190.1:0-4181 GCA_038200885.1 Candidatus Nitrosocosmicus sp. | reverse complement strand
TTCAAAGTATTTTCCTTGAAAACAAAATAGCCGATCATTTTCATAACTTTCCACTTTATGGGATCATAGATTCCATTGAAATAAAAAATTAGGTAAAGTTTTTTTTCATATACTTTGGTATTGGAGAGGTTATAGCCCCTTCTGATGCTGATCTTACCAATGTTGCATATTTTGCTAGGGCCCCTGACCGGTACCTATTCTTTATAGGTTTAAATTTCTTGATCCTATTTGTGAATTCTTTCTTTGAAATCTTGAGATCAACCGTTTCTTTGAGTAAATCGATCTTGATCTTGTCGCCATTTTTGATTATTGAAATTGGTCCACCTACCATTGCCTCTGGAGACATATGCCCTATCATAAATCCCCTGGTTGCGCCAGAGAATCGACCATCAGTGAGCATAGCAACTTTTTCACCCAACCCTTGACCCACTATGGCCGCTGTCACAGCAAGCATTTCCCTCATTCCCGGTCCACCCTTTGGACCCTCATATCTAATAACAACAACATCACCTTCGCTGATTTCTCTTTTCGAAACAGCGTCAAATGCAGATTCTTCTGAATGATAAACTTTCGCAATCCCCTCAAATTTATCTTCTTTCAATCCTGCAATTTTGATTACAGCGCCCTCTGGAACCAAATTTCCGAATAAAATTTTTAACGTTCCTTCTTTATGTATTGGATTATCGACAGTTCGAAGGATATTTCGAAATTCTGTTTTTTGTGTTTTATAGTAAGACTTGGATTTGCTAAAGTCATAGGACTCTAGATTCTTTTTCATTGTCTTACCGGTAACGGTCTCTACATTACCATTCAAAATACCTTTATCAAACAATGATTTCAAAATTACAGGGATGCCTCCAATATTATCCAAGTTCAACATTACGTAACTCCCACCTGGTCTCATATTCGCAATATGAGGGGTCTTTTTTCGTATATATTCAAAATCCTTTATATCCAACTCGATTCCTGTTTCACGAGACAGTGCTAATAGATGAAGTATCGCATTAGTCGAACCTCCTATCGCATTTGCCATCATGATCGCATTTTCGAATGCCTCATAAGTCATTATATCCCTAGGTTTCAAATCGTTGTGCAAAAGCTGATCAATAGATTTACCAGTATCAAAGCAAATTTTGTGCCTTTCCTCGCTTTCCGCAGGTGGTGTAGCACTTCCCGGTAACGACATCCCTAATGCCTCGCTTATGGATGCCATGGTATTAGCGGTATACATTCCGGCACATGATCCGGCCGACGGACAGGCAACATTTTCGAGACTTGTCAATTCTTCCATGCTCATTTTGCCAGCATCATATGTTCCCACTGCCTCATACACATCTTGAATCGTAACTGGATTACCATTCCAATTACCAGGAAGGATGGTACCACCATAAACGAAGATAGATGGTAAATTAAGTCGAGCCATAGCCATTAAAGTTCCTGGCAAGCTTTTATCACATCCAGAAATTCCCACTATTGCATCATACTGATGTGCTCTGACCATTACCTCAATCGAATCCGCAATGATCTCCCGGCTAACAAGAGAGGATTTCATCCCTTCGTGTCCCATTGCAATTCCATCAGAAACAGCGATGGTAGTAAATTCCCGAGGAGTATTTCCAGAGTCCTTCACACCTTCCTTTGCTTTTTGAGCAAGTTTCCCCAAATGAATATTACATGGGGTTGCCTCATTACAAGTACTAGAAACTGCTACTAAAGGCCTACCAAGATCATCGTCCGAGAGACCCATCGATTTGTACATTGCCCTATGCGGCGCTCGGGATGCTCCCTCAACTGTTTTTCTGCTAGGTAAAATCATTACAAATATCTAGATTAAATTCACAAAATAAAAACTTAATTCTTTTTCGTGAGATTATCACACTACTCCAAAGTAGCTAATATTTTTATAGAATCCAAACCCTCAAACTTGAATATTGTTTCACACATTCCACATTCTATGCTATTATTATGCAATTCATTTGAAGAGATCTCATTAAGGTATTCGCATTTTGGGCATGGGAAAGAAAAATTCAGTGTAAAACTTTCTAACTCAATTGATTCACTCATACCTTGTAAAAAATTTTCGAGCTATTTAAAATGAACTAAAAATAAATACCAAATTATGACAAAACATATTAACTGTTAAATATTAAATTAAATATTTCAGTATCATTATCTTGATCATGATGCAGACATTGAATCACAATTGTATTTTTTGTCAAATTGTACTGAAAAATCTACCTAATGCAATAATTTATGAGGATGAAAAATTTTTGGCTTTTATGGACAAGTACCCAATAAACCATGGACATTCTCTGATAGTGCCTAAACAGCATTTTAGAAATATTTTGGAAATGCCGATAAAGGAGGTAGGAGAGATGCATTCATTAGTCCCACGATTAGCAAAGGCAATTGCTAGCGTTTTAGGTAGTGATGGATTTAACATCAACCAGAATAATGGAAAATCTGCAAATCAGATTGTACCTCATGTGCACGTTCACATAGTCCCCAGATATTCGATTGAGAAAGTTAAAGGTCAATGGCCCATGCGCAAGATTGCACAAATAAAGGAGCTCGAGAGTATAGCTCAAAAAATTAGAGAGAATATCGAGGCGACATGAATAAAAGCGGTATCACAATAGGAATAATTACTTTTAACGAAGAGAATAATATTTTAAAATTCTTTGATTCGCTCAAATCTCAACGGCTAGGAGATAAGTTAGTTATCACAGAGGTAATTTTTGTAGACGATTCGAATGATGAAACTCCAATTCTAATCAACAAAATACAGTCTGAAAATCCAGAATTCAATATTCGTCTAATTCACAATGACAAAAGAAAAGGGGCAAGTCAAGGATGGAATGCTATATTCAGAAATGCGAAAGGTAGTATTATAGTATTATTGGACGCAGACATTGAGATCGGAGAAAACTGCATATCACGATTATCGAATAAGATCTCAGATATCGTTGGATTGTGTGCTTCTAATACCGTCCCTAAAATTAATAGCACAAACCTATATGCTTGTGCATCTATTTTTATCGGCTATTGGTTAAGATCGATAAGAATGAACGGCCTTTCTCAATATACAACTATGGGAAGGGCACTCGCCTTGAATACTGAGTTGGCCAGAGGGATAGAAATTCCCCAGGAAATAATAGCGATAGATCTATATCTTCAATGTAAAGTGCTTGAAATGAACAAGAAAGTAATCTATGATGACGATGCTATAATCTATTTTAGCCCTCCAATTACCAAACATGATTTTTTTAGTCAGATAGTAAGAGCATTAATAGGGCATAGTCAGTTAAAGGAACTGACAAGAAAATTTGATTTCGATGCTCCGGCATCTATAACAATTAAGGAATTTTTCAAGAATTCGATAAAATATCCAAAAGGTTCGTTATGTCTTTTATTGTGTTATCTTCAGTTACCACTTAGCTACTTTAAGAATAGAGGGCGAGTCTCCCACATTTGGGAACCTGCTAATAGTACAAAAAGTTAGAATTAAAAGATGTGTTAAATTATATAGATGTAAAATACTTGAATGATAAGAAAATGATGTTTATGATGAAATTCATGAAATGAATACTTAATAGCGATAAGAAACGTCTAGTAATTTTTGGTTATTTCTAGGATTAAGTGTGATTGATAGTTGCAATAATTAATTTGATAAAATAATAATAAAAACTGCAACGCATGCTAATGATCCAAATAGTGCTAATGTGGTCTTCCACATTCCAAGATTTTCCTTTTCTCCTATGTCCCACATGCCTCCAGTAGATTTGTTAGTGACATACCAATTCTTTATAACATCGTAACTATAAAATTTTGACAAATCAGCTGATGGTGTCCAATTTGGGGTAAAATTAGAAGATTGGTTTGACGAAGAATTGATCAAGTCATATTTCCTTCTTGAATTTTCGTCAGAAAGTACTTCATAGGCCTCTACTATCTGTAAAAACTTTTGATGAGACTCATCACTTTTATTCTTGTCAGGATGGTGCTTTAGGGCAAGAAGTCTGAATGATTTTTTGATATCGGCAATAGTTGCATCTTGGTCTATCTCAAGTATGTCATAGTAAGACTTAGACAACAACATTAAATGAAGAGTTCTAAAAATTAAGTATTTGCTTTAGACGAAAGGATATTATAACTCTAAAATAAGACAAATTTGAATATAT
>JBBRRF010000189.1:0-4184 GCA_038200885.1 Candidatus Nitrosocosmicus sp. | reverse complement strand
TACTAGATGATAACAAAAAAATATTGTCCTTGTCATAATTACAAACTCTAACCTGTCTTTGTTGACGCGGAAAAGACCTTAAGTTAAGTTTTATGGACTTTTTCTCATGAATTATATATCTTTTTTGATTGATACTAGATACATCTATCTGAAATGGATATCCTGCAGTAGTTTCAGCCATCTTGTTGATCCCGTCATTCATAATTATGTCAATCTTCTTTATGGTGTTTCCAAACTTAAATATCCAATCGTTTGTTTTTCTTACGATACCATCGATCTCCTTATTTCTTTGATCCTGTTCATCTTTTGGAAGTTGATATCTTTCTACCCAATCCCGATAGTCTTTACTTATATCTTGTATGAACTCAGTGCATGTATTCTGGTAATCTTCTATACTAGTGGCTCGTTCGGAATCTCTGTCGGACGCAAACATTATAGGGTATAATTTAGTCAATTAACTTATTTATTAAACTTTAATTTCAACATACTTGTGGATGAATTTACTAACCTGTTGCTTGAATTCAAGAATAATATCGATTCTAACATGGGTTTTTTTCAGAAAACTGTTATTCAGAACCCTACACTTGCATACTATAAGCTAAACGAATTATCGAAATTCGTCGGGTTAAGGTATGGTCTAATCATGGAAATTCATTTTCCAGATCGTAGGAAAATAGGTGACATTAAACATTATGGGACTGAAAACATGAGTTTCATATTTGATAAATTTAGAAAAACTTTTCCCATTGGGCGAGACCAGATAAAACTTCAGGCAACTAAGGGACTAGCAGGCAATGTCCAAATAATTGATGCCTATATGTATGAAGGAAAAGAAGGACTGAAAATAAATTTTAAAGATTCCCAATCAAATAATTCGCGCATAGATCTATTACCGGGTTCTTTTCATCTTTGGACCAAAATAGATGATGAAATTCAAAGATTTGGTAATTGGTTGTTATCGAACGTGTATTTTGACCGTATTAAGAAATTATAAAATTTTATATAAAAATAAATAAAAAAATTGAATTTTAGGTGACGACGAGTAAGAATGTTGCGGATTCCACAAACATTCCCATACTTTGACCTGATGCAGTGGTTATAGCAACCCGTAGATATTTTTGACCTGGTGTATCGAATGTGTAACTGAATTGACCTGTCCCGTCATCCGCCCTCATGTTCTTAACTTCATCGAGAACTGTCCTATTCTCATCCATTATAGTATAACCAAATGTTGAGCGCGGCACGATATTGTTTTGGTCATCAGTAAAGACTACCCCGAAATGAGTTTCATTACCAGCCTTGATTTCAGCAGGGTCCCACAACAATTGGATATTAAAAGTTCCTCGAGGTGTTTTAATTGTTAATGGGGGTTTGGGAGTTTCAAACATACTTTTTGGAAGAGGTGGTTCACCACTTCCTGTTGCCTTCAATTCAAAGGTATATTGAATTGGTGGATTACCAGTTGTGACGTCTGCAAACGTATCAGCTTTTATTGGAAATGGCATATCCTTGTTTACATAAATATAATTGTCTACTCCTTTATGCCATGTTATTACCTTAGTATCAAATACTCCTGCATCAGTGGTTACTTTGGCATTGCCTGAAGGACTAATTTGAGGTCCCCCGATAGCTGCTATTTTACCCCAATAAGGAGAATTCAATGACTGGCCCGGTTTGGGTACAAATGCTGATAACCAAGTCACTGTTGTTGAATAGGCTCCCCTGTATTCATCCATATCAGGAGGAATAGGTGAAGATCCTAGGGCTGTAAGATCCAAATCACTGAGATATAGGGTACCATTGATTACCCTCCCCTGATCAACCACAAATGTCGGAGCTACCCAATATTTTCCTGTTTCATTATATTCTTTGAAATATATAGTCATAGTAAAAGGCTGTCCTTGATTAGTATCTGAATTTTTGATTTCATAAGTATAATAAGTATCTGGCTTTACACCTTTGCCTACATACCAGTTTTCTGATTGAGCAAAAGCCATACCAACTAATTGATTAACTTGTAAGGCTGACGCCCCTAGCATACCTATTAGAAAAAATACTGTTATTTTATTTACCGTTTTTTTTCTATTCATTTATATCATATAGTTAAGGTTATTTGCTCTTTAAATGTTTACTACATCTTTGGTTTCCAATAGATAGAAGTAAGAAGAGATAAATTAGCAAATCGAATGTATAAACCTATAAAATGTGTAATTGCGCAAAAATTCACTTTTATGACGTGGATTTTAAATTATACGGCATGAAGGTAGTACCTTCTTGCAAAAATTGCGGCGACCCTTTAAGTGAAGACCAAGCCTCAAAGTTTACAAAAGACTTGATGAAATATTGGGGATTTGAGGAAGAGAAACGATGATAAATCATACTGCTAATTGCATTCAATTACGTCACCTTTATTAATATCCTAAATAAAAAAAAAGCAGTGGTATAATGTGACCAAGATGTTTAATGTGAATATAGAAGCAGAGGGATTTGATACAAGCGAAGCACAAGAATGGGTTAATGAAATGGGGAATGTTTACGCCGATATGGAGGTTTCAGATGTAAACGTTTCAGGAAATAAAATTAGTTTTAAAGCAGGGTTTTCTGGCATGGATGACACGACAGAGGATGACATTAGAATGAAAATAGATGAATACCTGATTATGCATGAACTATTCCAACCAAAAAATATAACAGTGACGGGTTAGACTACATCAACTCCATTTTTTCTTTAGTTATAAATATCTATTGAAGCTTATATAAGTTTATAAGTGAATTCGCCGACATTGATATGGTTTTCAAGTATGACTTGTAAAGGTATTTGTATCAGACATAAAGCTCAAAAGCCGGTGGGATCGGGCCGTTACGCAAGCGGTCAAAAGCGATGTCAAATTTGTGAAATTTTCATAAAATGGGATGGTTTATGGTGTCCATGCTGTGGATATAGGCTAAGAACTAAACCAAGAAACTTAAAATATAAGGCAAAATTGAGGGCAAGAAACAAAACAACTGAACCACTAGAACAAGCAATAGTGATTCAATAATTACTTTAGATTAGATTTTTATTAATTTCTAATAGTAAGTTTACTTCCTTTAACATCGTTATTTTTTCTTTAGTTTGAATGTCAGTTATATGGTTTAATAATTTATTGTATTTTTGGATGAATTGATTGTCATATACCCGATCTAGAATAAAATTACTAATTAGTAAAACGCCATCCACGTACATTGATTTCTGCTTAAAAAAATCTATCTTATTAAACAGTAGACTATTCTTTGAGGTATCTTCACATCTAATTAGAAACCTTAATGATTTTATGCTTCTGGTCAAAGAAGATATATTTGCTCGATTAGTTCCAATGTATTCTAATAGAAGATCGATATGTTCCCTAGTTTTCAAATTCTCGTTTTGCTTAACAAGGTTTATCTGATATTTGAGATGAGATGGTCTAACTTCGGAATTCAAGTAAAACTGAATAAAAATCTTTAGTGTTTTAAGCGAAATCATTTTTAATTGAAATGAAATGAATCTTTCATCTACACTTTCCCTAGAAAGTAAATTATGCAAATTTGTGATTTCACAAATATTTTTAATAATATTAGTTTTCAACGTGAAGTTGAACGATTTATGATATCTATCACATTTCTCAATAAAATGGTTAACAATATTGGATTTCAGAGCTTGACCCGGAAACTGAACAAAATTGGTATAATTGATATTTGGATTTTTGATAAATTCTTGTACAGATAAAATTAAAACCTCATAAACCTTGTTATTACTGTGTAACACATTAGATTCTTGTCTAGATGCCAAATCTTGATGAAATAGGGTGTTATTATCATACAATGAAATAAGATCATATTCGCAACATTCATGGGGGATAATTCCATTATCGGCATGACAGCCTATTAAGATAGAATCAAATTCAGGAAATTTTGATCCCAGTAAATAAAAAATATGTTCATTGTCCATAAATGCTCAAATTAATTATTTTGTTCAGATATTAAAATCAATTTACTCCAAGTAATTAATAAATTAAAAACAACCTAACCAATTTTCCTCTTTGATTAATTGTTGTACTTACACAGGTAGGTTACACTTCTAATTACCTACATGGGTTACACCATGTTGTTTAGTTTTCGTATGTATGGTATACCAATTAAGATAATTACCTGAACCATCATTT
>JBBRRF010000188.1:0-4187 GCA_038200885.1 Candidatus Nitrosocosmicus sp. | reverse complement strand
ACCATTAGTGAAGGAGAAGAAATGCTAAAGGATGTCTACGATGCGAGCAAACCAGGCAGATTGACAACATTCGGAAGGGCACAATTAGCATGTGGTGTTGGCGTATTTGACAGCGATTGGATAATACTTGTAGAAGGTCGTGCAGATGTTATTAATCTTTTAAGAGCAGGATATGATAATTCAATAGCAATAGAAGGTGCAAAAATTGACGAGACTATATTAAAATTGACACAGGGTAAGAGAGTTATCGCATTTATCGACGGCGATCGGGCAGGAGACTTGATACTAAAGGAGTTACAAGGGCTAGTAGATATAGAAAAAGTATACAGAGCTCCTCCTGGCAGAGAGGTAGAAGAGTGCACTCCACTGGAGATTTCAGAAATATTAAAGGACGTTGAACAATTTATTAATGATAAAATCAATGATACTAACACCATCCCATCCAATGTTCAACAGATTAGGAATCATTACAGAGTTGATAATAGCCAGAATCAATCAAACAATCAAGACCAAAATAGCTCGTTCACATATAATAGGAATTTTCCTAATCAAAGTTCAAGCAAACAAAATAATTATGATAATAGCGACCAAAGGCAAAACCAGGATAATATGATTTCTAAAGAAGACGAAGAAGTTATCTCCATTGTAAAGAAAGTATTTCAAGAGGTAAATGAAACTTTAGATGCAATGATTTTTGACAAGTCAATGAAAAGGATAGTTAAAATTCCAATATCTGAAATAATGAAGAAAATATCTGACTTGAAAGACGGAAACCTGTTGATACTAGACGGCATAGTGACTCTCAGGCTCGTTGAAGCCGCTAAAAAATCGGGTATAAAGTACATCATAGGTCATAGAACCAGTAATTTGAAAAAGGCAAGCCCAGATGTTCGTATTCAAACATTTTCGGATATGGGGTTAATTAGTCAGCCTATCAGTAGCAGATAATCGCGTATGATGGTTAAAGATCATTCAAACTTTAACTATTTTCACTTTTTAGTTATGATTCATTTACTGTCAAATGGGGGTAAGGATAGTTATTTAGAAATTACCAGTACCCAAATAAGTCGTCTAATCAATAGGTCACAACAAACTGCTTCAAAAATATTAATCGACCTTGAGAAAGAAGACCTAATAGAAAGAGTAAAGAACAAAAAGAAATTTGGAATGAAACTAACAGAAACAGGTTTTGGAATATTACAGAATATTTATAATTTATTAAAAATATCTATGGAGGAATCTCATTTTAAGTCTGTGCTTTTTAAGGGAAAGATCGTTACTGGGATGGGAGAAGGAGCGTATTATATGTCCTTGGAGGGATACAAGAAACAGTTCCAACATAAATTAGGTTATGAACCATTCCCTGGAACGCTTAATGTAAAGATCGAAGATAAAAACTATATGAATTCAAGAAAAGATCTGATAAATTCCCCCTCTATTTACATTGATGGGTTCAAAAATTCAGATAGAACTTTTGGTTGGGTTAGATGCTATCCAGCTACGATATCTCAAGAGCCAAAATTCTCTCGTGAGGGACTTGAATCACAACCAACTGATATTTTAAATGAGGTTCATGTTCTTTTATTAGAAAGGACCCATCATAACAACAACCTAATAGAGGTCATCGGTCCTTTGAACTTAAAAGAATCATCCAATCTCAAAAATGGAGATAATGTTGTGATAAAAATTAAAGAATCTGTGAGAAACACTTAAAGATCATAAAAAGAATTCCCCAGTTCGCTTTTAATTAAGGAACTTTTGAGTTGGGGGAGTGGAGAAGAAAGTCTAACAACATCTAGATTCAAGCCTCGATCAAAGCAGTTCTTTTTCATCGCTATTTCATCATGAATTTGGTCATATCCTAAAGCTATGATATCTGGCCTGACGAATTCTACTGTATCGTATATCGATTTTTTTCTTCCTATTACGGCTTTATCTACAAATTTGATAGATGAAACTAGCTCTAACCGACTTTTTTCATCATGGTAAATCTTGCGATTTTTTTTCAAGTTGCTAACTGTGGAATCAGTTGCAACTACAATTATTAGGACATCGCCTAATAATTTTGCAGATTTTAGGGTATGAATATGACCGACATGAAGTAGATCAAATACACCCCCTACAAGCACAACCTTAATTTGTTCACGACCCAAGTTCGTAAGTGTACAAGTCATATTACGGGAGCTTATTTCAGTATCTCGTTCATTTTGTTTTGTAACAATTAAGCCTAGGTCTTCAAGTCTAGCTAATTGATTATTGTAAAAGGTCATATCGAGTTCCAATTTTTTCATTAAATACGGTAATATGGGATTAGGAATTCGACTATCAATCAAATTATTGCTATATATCGAACATAATAGGAACCGTTGTATCGAATTCATTAAATTTGATTTATCATGAACTTTCACCGTATATAATTTTACAGCTCATGAATTACAAATATTCATTAACCAAAATTATTCCGCGGTTTATCAAGTAACTTATTAAATCTAGTACTGCTAAAAAATTAGAAATAGTAGTACAGTACTCGTCTTGAGTACATATATTTCCGATCATTATTGAGTATTATCACCATCACAATAATTGTATATGCTTTGGATGTTATTTTGATCATGAACGGGTTGGAATAACATTGATAATATCCATCCTTTAAAAAGTTTGATGTCTCAGTACTCATAATCTTCGTCACCATGTAATTTCAGACGGCTCTTCGTCGTCATCATTGACATCAATAGTTTTGGAATATGAATTAATATATTCTTTTGAATACTTATTCGGGCTCTGTTAACTGTCGTGTAAAGAATTGGCATACTTTCATGTAAACTAATCATGTTCGCTTAGATACCTTGATTTTTTGTTAATTATTTTGATCTTCATATGCTGGTATCTCCCCCT
This sequence comes from Candidatus Nitrosocosmicus sp., assembly GCA_038200885.1. GTDB lineage: Archaea > Thermoproteota > Nitrososphaeria > Nitrososphaerales > Nitrososphaeraceae > Nitrosocosmicus. Next base: position 1,292 of record JBBRRF010000188.1, on the reverse strand, counting down.
TGACAATATTGCTTGCAGATGGCTCCGTACTCTACTAAGAGAAAATTGGAAGGGACCACGGGTAGCCAAAAGATAGGTCATAATACATACCCTCCAAACACCCAAAAGTATTCAATAGTCACCGAAGGTATAGTAACTAACCGTGTTTTTGAGTCAAAGACTGTAATACCAGCGGGTGTGTCTTTGGTGTGTCATCTGTGTGTCCAACAGCAGACCAATGGTCAAAAGAAGATACGACAGAAAAAGTTTCTAGGTTTAGAGGGCAGGGTCAAACCAGTAAGAGGATATGACGAGGTCATTAAGAAGATGATTCTATGACTAGCCGACATCTACCCTAGGTCAAACAAGGTGCGGTAGTCTACCCTATCCAAATAATGTGCTATCACAGACAGTATTTTTTCTATATAATTCTGGACCTAGGCACGAAAGAAAAGTAAAGAAGGTTCTAATCGGTACAATATCACATATCCTGGCAAGCAGTGATAGATAATGCCGCCTTTCACATTAAACAGGATACCGGCAAAAGTGGTTTGAAAAGATATGTCCATCCAAGAAATCATGTTGAAAAAACAAGCATGATCAATATTCATTAGAGCAACGACGGGATTTACATAACTTAACCACGGCGCCTAAATAGGCATCACACAAGCCTGCCTTTTAAATAAGTTGATCCATATCAAGTATAGAAAGCAGTCGGTTCCCACTTGTTCTATGGATAAAAGCGACACCAAGAGACACCGTTACCTAATTAATTAACCATTTATATATGTGTATAAACAAACTCCTTATATAACACTAGGTCATCCCTTCCTTCATTTAATATATGAGACGAAACGGTGCAAACGAACATCTCACATCTTTAGCATAACTCTATAGATCTTTAGCATATCAGCATTGGTATAGAAATTTCTAAAAGGGATATATTAATGACCATATTTTACATCGTTTCATTCGCATTTTATAAAAACAATACAAAATACCTCAATAATGACAAGGTTCCATTCAATTCCATTCCAAAGATCCATTATCTGGCAAATTCAGGCTCTCCACTTATCACCCAATTCAGATCATTTAATTAATAAACTACTCACAAGGTCATTTCCAAGAAAACTACTCTCGTGTTGAACTTAACAGCCGTGTACAGAATAGGGTATGCTTTCATGTAAACTAATCATGTTCGCTTAGATACCTTGATCTTTTGTTGATTATTTTGGATCATGATGAATTACCTTTTTCCATCTATCATGATACAATTTCCTACTGACAAAATAAACAAAGAGACAGGTTATTTT
>JBBRRF010000187.1:0-4212 GCA_038200885.1 Candidatus Nitrosocosmicus sp. | reverse complement strand
TACTCTAGTTTATCACAGGTTAAACAAGCAATATCTGGCTACTATAGAAAAAGGAGGTTCAACTTGGATATTAAAAAGTATCTGTTTAGATCTACGAACTAATGTATGTCAGTATAGAAGGACTGACATAGCTCTATCAAACAGTAAAGATAAAAAATAGACAGCAATTACCTTCATGCTGTATACCTAATTGTCATTCATATCCCTTATCGAGGTGCACCATATGTTCAAGTTATTGCTGCTATGCACATGTTTATGGTCATGATCATTCAATAGAGAATTTTGAAATACTGAAATAATTTCACTTCAATATTGTTTTAAAAATACTTTATTTATCGATGGAAAAAATAGAGAAAGAATGCGAAAAGATCTATAATAAACAATCAAGGTATTAGAGTTCGTTTTGCTTTCAACTGGGGCAATTTTAGAATCTTACACAGGATAAAAAATGACGTCTATTCCTCTGGTTCTCGGAATCATCGGTTCAAATGTCTTGATTGTAAATATTACGGGTATTTTATCTTGGGAATGTTTTCTGTTTTATGAGTCAGCTGGATTTTAGACCGGGGATACTCTTTCCCAGTAGCTAGTGGATTTTATGCTTCTCTAACCACCATGTCTTCTCTAGCTTTAGAAATTATAGTAATGATAGAAAGTGAACAAATTCTAAATATGATGGTTAATACCATAGGCAATGTTGGATTTTCCTTTTTGGCACTGTGTGTTAGAAGAAAGATAAAGCACATGCTAGGATCATAATTTGATTAAATATATGATTACTGGATAAAATTGTCAAAATGAATTATGACCCACCCTCAATTAATTAAAATTACGCATTCTAATTCTGGATTCAATCCCCCAGCTAGGCTGTTCAACTAAGATATGAAGACCCTAACCTAATGAATCTGTGTCATAATTAATTTAATCAAATAATATCGGAACTTTTAGAGACATTTGGAACATTGCAGTGTGTATACATGAAAAATACTACACCCGACATACCGATTTGTGTGTAGTCATCTGTAAATGCCAAATCTCTAAGTTATTTGTTATAGAGTTATAGAAGCGATTATCTGATTGTTAATATTGTTGTTGTTGGTTTTGTTATTAGTATAATAGTAATTTGAAGTTCAAAAAAGAAGAGATAAATGAAAAAAGCTCACCTAAAGAGTATTGTAGTTGGGAGGAGATAGGATTACTAACACTGATTGTTGCAACTAAAATACAAAATTCAAACAAAAAGTATGATGTAATATTAGGAATAACAAATGGGGGAATCATTCCAGCTAGGTTAATGGCCCTCGAACTTGACATAAGCCATATAGAGTTAATACCAGTTAGAAATAAAAAACTGCATATTGAAGAAATGCCTCAATTAGTGACCAATAAAAAGTATCTGGTAGTGGATGAAATATACGATACGGGTGAAACATTTTCTAAAGTCAAATATGCAATACAAGATTTTGATTGTGATTATGCATTTCTTATGAGGAGATTCAACAACCCTAATGGCAATGACACTGGCAATGAAATAACATTTATCGGAAAAATATTAAACCATGACAAATGGATCGTTTTTCCATGGGAACAAAAAACATTATCATAGTATAGAAATATGTTTAGAAATTTCTAATTTGTCAAATTGGATTGCATTAGTACTCAACGTGTCCATAAAACTATAAAAACTACCGTCCTCTAAGGAACCAAGATATTTGATCAAAAAATATGATTAATGACAATAAATATCATTATCAACTCTCAGAATTGGAAAGAAGAATCACTTTAGCCAGAGGTGAAGAGAAGGTTGACTTGATCATAAAAAATACAAGAATAATAAATGTATTTTCTGGAGAAATACATGAATCTGACGTCGCAATTGCCGATGCAATCTTTATATGATTTGGTAACGATTATGATGCTAAACATTCGTATGATGCTCAAGGAAGATATATGTGTCCTGGACTTATTGATGGTCATATTCATATAGAATCTACTTTTTTGTCTCCTAATGAATTTTGTAATGTAGTAGCAGCCCATGGAACTTCAGCGGTAATATGTGACCCACATGAAATAGCAAATGTCCTAGGACCAATAGGTTTGGATTATTTTATACAGTCAACTACGAATCTCCCTGTCAAGGTTCATTTTATGATGCCTTCATGTGTTCCTTCTACTTTAATGGAAACGTCTGGGTCTTCAATACTATTTCCAGATATAGTTGATTATTTACAGCGCTATCCAGATCGAGTTATCGGATTAGGAGAAATGATGAATTATCCAGGCGTTGTTAATAAAAATAAAGAGATCTTAAGTAAAATAATCGCAGTGGGTTCAAGGCCAAAAGATGGGCATGCTCCACTTCTTTCTGGAAAATCACTTGACGCGTATGTTATCGCTGGACTGGGGAGTGATCATGAATGCACAAATGCCAAGGAAGCAATGGAAAAGCTGCGAATGGGTATGTATATCATGATAAGACAAGGGACTCATGAAAAGAATCTTCATGATCTGATTGTTATCATCAATGAATTCAATAGCTCTCATATCAGCCTTGTATCGGATGATCGCTCTCCCTCTGACTTAAAAGAAAATGGACACATTGACTATCTGATTCGAAGTGCTATTTCTCTTGGTGTGACACTAATAAGAGCAATTCAGATGGGCTCCATTAATACTGCTAGAAATTTTGGATTGAAAAATTTGGGGGCAATAGCCCCTGGCTTTAAGGCAGATTTTATACTATTATAAGATTTGGAATCATTCAAAATATCCAAAGTCTTCCTTGACGGAAGGAGAATGGAAAATATCGGTCCTAACAGAACCAGTACAACCAATGTAAATGATAAAGATTTTTTACATGATTTTTCTTTTCTCCGAAATACAGTACACATTAAAAGTCTAGATAGTCCAAATATGTTTGCAATTCATACAATCTCAAATACTTTATCATCAGCATTAATGCAAGTAATTGGTGTCGTTCCTGGACAAATAATTATCCAAAAAAGAACACTACTCGCTAGAGTAAATGGCGAGTGTGAATCTATCGCAGATGCTACACGAGACTTGGCAAAGCGTGTAGTAATTGAACCCCATCACAGAACAGAAAATATAGGATTAGGTTTTGTTCAAGGCTTGTCTAGAAAGGGGTGCTATTGCAAGTAGTGTGGCGCATGATTTGCATAACCTTGTAGTAGCCGGAATGGATGATTTGGATATGTTAATAGCTGCGAGAGATATTTCATCAATTGGTGGAGGCTTATCTGTAGTCCTTGATAAAAAGGTTGTAGCAAATTTTCCACTTCCAATTGCCGGGCTTATGTCTGACGCAAAAATAGATTCGGTGATTACAGGTCTTGACGCCCCCAATATTGCTTGCTTAAAGTGAAGTGTCAAAGTAGTAAAAGGTCCTTTTATGGTATTTCCATTTTGGCGTTATCTGTTATACCTTCCTAGAAGTTGACAGACAAAGGCTTAGAGCCTATCCCAAAATTCGATAGGATTATAGATCCTTCCCTCTGCCTTGGTAAACTGTGATCTGTGTCCAGACGAAGGAAGAGAAAGTAAGAAATGATCAAGATAATACTCCTCATCCTCCCATCATAAGGATTCCGGATAAATTATGGGATGAAATTAAAAAGGTACTGCCTAAAGAAAAACCATCCAAAACTGTAGCTAGACCAATCACACCATACAAAAAAGTACTTGATGGAATCCTCTACGTACTTGGAACAGGATGCCAGTGGAATGTTACCTAGGGAATACGGTTCTGGTTCAACATGTCACCGACGATTCCAGGAATGAAATCTACTAGGTGTTTTCAAAAAGACATGGATTAAACTATTGATAATTTATGATAAAGAGATAGGTGTCAACTGGAACTGGCAATCCACAGACAGTATATCTGTGAAGTCACCTTTAGGGGGGCGAAAACTGGAAATAATCCCACAGACCGGAGCAAACTGGGCACAAAAAGAAACATTTTGACAGATAAAAAAGGTATTCCCATATCGGTAGTTATATCACCTGCCAGCACTCATGACATCAATCTAGTAACAGATGTGGTTGATAATACAGTCATCAAAAGGCCAAAATCAATATCCTCATCATCCAAACCTAGATCAGGAAGAAGAAGAAAAAGAAGACAACATCTATGTTTGGATAAAGGATACAAATCTTCACAAGAAGAACAAGAATTAATCAAACGAGGTTATG
>JBBRRF010000186.1:0-4215 GCA_038200885.1 Candidatus Nitrosocosmicus sp. | reverse complement strand
TCACATATAAAAGAAGGAGAGGAGAATTTAATGAGTTTATTTAAATTAAAACAACATGTCCTACTCGACTTATAGGAAAAAGTGAAATGATTTTGAATTTATTATTCTAAAATTTTACAGAGTATTGGTCAAAAACTGAGCAATTACATCGTCGAAAACCTCAAGGGGTTGAGCCCCTTCCACTGCAGCCATTTTAGTCGAATTTTGTTTAAGGATTAGAAATGTGGGGGTGCTTATCAATCCCAGATTCTTTGCAAAAATATCATTTTCAACAACTATCGAGTTGTACTTATGAGACTCTAAACAATCCGTAAATTCAGGAATATTAGTCATATTCACGTTACTGGCAAAATCAACTAGACTATCCTGAGTTATCCATCCAGTATTTTCCCCCCTTGAATTATTATAAAGTTCATCGTGGTACTCCCAGTATTTATCTTGATCAGCTGCACAATAAGAGGCCTCAGCTGCTAGTGTTGACATCTTATCATTAGGAAGGTCGTTGATGATTAGATCTTTAAATCCAAATCTTACTAGCCCGGTGTCTATGTATTTAGAAACAATTGCATCTTTTGTTTCCTGATTAAAACGAGCACTTAATGGATCCTGATAGTCTCCAAATTCCACAATATTAATAATTGCATCATCATCTCCTATTGCTTTAGCACCAGGAACTATTGATGTTGTTAAATTGGATACCAACCCTTGAATTTCATCCGAAGTTGAAGAAGAATTGTTCTCTTGAGCATTGTCATAATAAGCAGTTGCCCCATCATACACTCCCAAATTAAACAGAGCATTACCTTTGAGAGTTAAGGTCAGGACGTCACTAGGATTGATATCCAATACTTGATCAAAACTCTTAATTGCATCAGTATCATTTCCCATAGTAGATAAAATATAACCTTTAATTTCCAAGGTAGATAGATCCATAGGATCACCGCTCAGAGATCTGAATCCGGGATCAATTGCCAAAATCTTGTCATATATTTTTAGGGCTTCAGAATAGTTACCTTGATTCAAATAAATAAATGCCTTTTCTCTTAACGTGTCAGTAGAATTTGGATAGAAAATCAAACGCTTGTCAAGTTGATGTAACGCTGCTGTATCATTATCTATTGTTTTTAAAATATCCGATACTAAAGTGTTTACTGTATGAGTAACTACATAGTCGTATTCTGGATCCAGCGACAAAACCCTGTTATAATACTCTATCGCGCCACTGTAGTTTCCCATATTATACAAAACATCCCCAATTGAAGCGAGAGCCCTTGGTTCGTTAGGATAAACAGTTAATATCTTATCATAGTATTTTATAGCCTCAGAGTGATTACCTAATCTGAATGAAATATCTCCTCTCTCGTTCAAAATCATAGGATCTGTAGGATCTACCGTTAAAGCTTCGTCAACGTATTTTATCGCTTCAGTATATTTTCCAATTTCTTTAAATTGGCTGCCTTTATCTAATATTGCTTCTTTATCTGTTGGGTTCATAGCCAACCTCTGATCATATAACTCCAATCTTTCTTCATGAAATATCAAAGTAGATTGATCTTTCTCTTTGCTTAGTCTAATATGGTGGTCAGGATCTATGCTCAATACTTTGTCATAGTATTCTATTGCTAGTTCAGGCCTACCCGAATTACCTAGGCTATATCCCATATACATGAGGGCGTCTACATCCATTGGATCTATATTCAAAGCTTTTTCAAAATAAATCGATGCTCCAGTATAATTATGAGACTCGTAAAGAGTTTTACCTTTATCCATAAACTTGTAAAAATCAATTAGAACCGGTTCGGCAATTACCTTCTGAATTTGAAAAAAACCTGAGAACAAAATAACAGAAAAAACTATTGCAGTTATTATTAAATAATAAGATTGATATATTTTATGTTCGTTTTCCAAATAATCTATTTTTCTATATGAAAGGCTGTTTATATGAATTTCGTTATATCCAAATCAAGTTCTTGACTCGATATTATCATGATCAATGATAATATTAGCCAAAATGTTTATGAAAAATCCTATTCTTTGATTATTGCTAGTCCTTTCATGAATGGATGTACGGTGCAACGGTAAGTATAACATCCTGGATCAAAGCCAGATGTATCTATTTTAGCGGAACCTCCGGGCATTATTATACTAGTATCAAAATATTCTCCCGCATTTTCATCTGTCGGCGAACTTCCACTTGTAACAGTGGCAGGTATCTTAGCATCATGGTTGCAGTAATTGTTTTTCCTTTTGATATATAGAGTGGATCGGGGTATTATGCAGAATTACCCGGTGTTCCTGCTCCACTTATAACCGATAATAGTGGTTTTCAAAAGATTACCTCAATCTAATATTATCAATTATTATTTAATAACACATTTTCAAAATTGTATTTTCATCTACCAATGTGAACTTTGGAAAGTTATTTTTGTTATCAGTTTTAGAGTAATATTCAATACATTCTTCTCTCATTTTCTGTCTGTTGTAACCGTTTTCATCGTCTTCATCATCACAGTTCATTATTTTGTTGAATAGCTCTTCTCCTAGTTCTTCTTTATATTGATCGAGATCAACTATTGTGGTATTTTCAATCCACTCTTTTATTACCTGATCATCATCAATCTTACCATTTTTTTATAATATTCACATTCTGGGACACATTTGTCATCTTTACAACCATAAGCGTTGATATTTCCTTTTTCCATTTCTGGAAACGCTGAATGCTCATGAAAGTACATATGTTTTTTTCCTTCTTCATATCTACCTTCTGGAGTTGTTTCATACAGACATCTAGAGAGGTAAAATTCGAACTCGTCAGGTAACATTTCGTAAGCATCGAGAGCATGATCCCATACTATCTGTCCGTGTTTTTTCAATCTTTCATACTTTAACGGTTTATAAGAATCAAATTTAACAAGTAGTTTAATTTCGTTTATCTGCTCTGACTTTGCCTTCCTAACCTTGTGATCTTTTTCTGCTTTTTCTAAATTCTTATTAAAATTGTCTAAATGTCTACTGATCTTCATTTTTGTTACTTTCACCATTTTCCATTTTTTCAAGCCTTTCTTCCAGTGTTCTCATGTATACCAAAGAAGGGCCTTCTGATACTAGTTTGAATAAGGACTCGTTACATTCTTTTGCTAGTTTTAAAGCGTTTAGTCTATTTAACCAAGTTATTTCTTCACTTTTCTCTAAGTCATTACTATTATAGATCTTCCAGCATTCATTTAGTATATTATTAATCCCTTCGATCGAGGTTTGATACATAAATGGTAGTGTTTCTTTTGCTAGTGAATTCAGATTGTTATTGGATTCTTTTGATAGGTAATGAACGTCCCTACTAACGGTAGCTGGGTCTACATTTAGCTCATTTGCAATTTGATATCCTTTAAGACCTTTGGTTAGCAGTACCATTACTTTCTCTCTTCTTTCAACAATTATTTTACTTTTGGATGATTGAGAATCAAACATTTTGATTGCAGATATTGCATATAATTAAGTTCAAAGCTAAAAAGATATTGCATCATTTCTTCTTATTCATTCGACATGCGTGGTTTACCACATGAAATCTATCACCTGAATCATTACAGTTTGGACATACCCATATATCAGAACCGGAATATTTGCGATACAACTCCCTTTCTATGATCTTTTTCTGTAACTCTACCTCATTCTCATATAATTTTGACTTGGTTGTTGTCTTGTTGAATGAATCAGTGTCTGTGATTTTTTCTTTTACTGATTCCTTCTCCGTTGTGGCTTTATTATCTCCGGTATCGGTTGATTTTGTGCTCAAATCAGTATTTGGAGCCGGAGATAAATTACAGTCCTCCGGAGATACTTTATCAAAATACGGATATAGATTTCCTGTTTCCGGAGTTATTTTATGCTCACCGGATATATCGGATATAATTTTCTCTATTCTTACGATAGAAGAAATAGTCGAGTCTCTCTACTTTTATTTCAATTCCACATGTTTGTTTTAAAGTGGGTTTCGCTATGTTGAGTCTTTTGACAATCTTGGTCAATTCGATGAAACTACTGATAGCGAGGAAAAAGTTGAACATGAATGCGCATAAGTGGAAATGTCATAGAGGGAACTTTTGATGTGCTTTGTTGTATACATGTAAAAGTCTATTCTTGTAATCTACTGTTATCCAGCATCACTCAAACCACTTATCATGCGTGACCTCTGTAAAAGAAGGTCTTGTTTGTTGA
>JBBRRF010000185.1:0-4232 GCA_038200885.1 Candidatus Nitrosocosmicus sp. | reverse complement strand
AGTTCAATAGTTAAATGTATATAACATGCACTAGAAGCTCTTAAACAAGATGAATCTGTGCACTTAATATGAGTCTCAACATTGCGGTAATTATTAAATTAGAACCGGATTTTTCAGATGGAAATGTTAGTTATAATCCGGATGGGACATTAAACAGAGCAGAAACTAAGACTATTTTGGGACATCATAGCGCAATTGCGTCACAAGCAGCCTTTTATGCTAAAGTAAAGTATGGTGCGCGTATATGTATTGGGACTATGGGTCCGCCAATGGCAGAATTGGCTCTTGATCAATCACTATTATTATCTGACGCTGAAGAATTACATCTATACAGTGACAGATCGTTTGCAGGAGCAGATACCCTGTCTACAGCAGAGGTTCTTAAAACAGGGATATCCAAGATGAATGATGGAAAATCAATGGATATTGTATTTTCAGGCTTTCGAGCATCTGATGGCGAAACAGGTCAGACCGGTCCTCAAACTGCCTGGAAATTGGGTTTTACTTTCTTAGGTAATGTTATTAGCTACGAAATAGATATTGAAAAACGAGTAATAACTGCTTTACGCCTTGTTTCATATGGAAATTATAACCTGATAGAACAGGTGCAGGCACCTCTACCCGTTTTTATTGCCATAGATCCATCTTACAAATCTCCTTTTATTACAGTTTCTCAAAGATTAAGCGCATCAAGATATCAAAAAGAAGCCATGATAAGATCGAGTAATTATAAATCTATTTTGAAAGTATTTAATGCCAAAGAATTGGGAGTTGATCCAAAATTAGTGGGGTTGCCTGGTTCACCTACAATTGTATACAAAGTGGAAAAAATTCCAAAAATAAAATCAAGTAGGAGTGCGCAGACCGTTGAGAATATTGATCCTGGTGAAATCTCCAACATTCTTGAGAAAATCCATGAAACCATTACTTGAAAAATGTGTGGAAATGGGTGAATGAGCGTGAACAAAATGAATGAAAATGTGAGCAAGACAATAGATAAAACTGCTGCTTTGACTAAGGAGAAAGAGAAGGAGGTTGAGGAGATAAAAAGCATCAATAAAATGAATCAAACCAGTAAATACAGAAACCTGTATGTTATTATCGAACAGGTAGAAGGTAAAATTATTCCTGTTGGTCTTGAAATGTTATCTGAAGCAAGAAGGCTTATAGATGATTTTAATAAAAAATATTCGCTAAATGAAAAAGTGATTGCAGTAATTCTAGGTAATGATATTAAACATTTATGCAAGGAATTGATTTATTACGGTGCAGACGCTGTCATTTTTGCAGACGACCCAAAACTACAATATCATATAAATAAAATATATACTAAAGTAGTTGTTCAAATAGCAACCGATGTAAAATGTATTGAAAAGATATCGCCAGAATATTATAAAGAGTTTAGACGACCTCGATACATGTTTTTTGCCGCTGATAGTACAGGACGACACTTGTCATCCACAGTTCTCGCAGAGTTAGAATCTGGATTGGCGTCTGATATTAATAAACTAGTAATAGAAGATATCGACTTTAGACATGAACATAAGACAAAGGGACAAATGTTAACATTTGAAAAAACACTAATGATGTATAGACCAGATTTCTCCGGATTTCTTTGGACCACTATTCTTTGCTTAGATAACAAAAATCCCGAAATAAAGAGGGATTATCATCCTCAAGCATGCAGTATTATTCCCGGTGTATTTGAACCTTTAGAAAAAGACGTATCTAGGACTGGGATAATTGAAGAATATATTCCAGAGTTTGATACAAAAGATCTTGAAATTAAAGTTCTAAGTAGAAATATTCTTAAAGACGTGATCGATTTTGGCAGCTATAAAACAATAATAAGTTTTGGGAGGGGTATAAAAGAATCTCCAGAAGAGAACATAAAGTTAATAGAAAAACTTGCAAAATTATTAAACGCTGAAATTGGTATATCACTTCCAATATCAAAAAAACCTTTTAAATTAAGTGACAAAATGAATTCGCTGTATATCACTCCAGAAAGAGTAATAGGAACAAGCGGTCAGAAAGTCGAACCCACTATTTATATCGCTTTAGGTATCAGCGGGGCTACTCAACATCTAGCAGGCATGAAAAATTCTGGATTTATCATAGCAGTTAATCCCGATGAAAATGCTCCCATAAGAAATGAATGCGATGTTTTCATTAAAGGAAGAATAGAGGATGTTTTACCAATCATGATAGAAGAGCTTGAGCGAGAAAAAATGACACAAACAAAAGAAGAAGGAGGTAGTGCCGTAGTTGGAACAGTTTGATGTTGTAATAATTGGCGGAGGTTCCGCAGGTCTAGCTGCATTAAAGCAATTATCCTCTATGGGAATTCAGGCAGTATTGATAGAAGCTGGATCTACTATTGGAACAAAGAACGTTTCAGGTGGAATACTTTATTCAAAAAATCCTCAAACTGGTAAGGTTTATAATGTTGATGAAATATTTGAAAATTTCCTGGAAGAAAAACCGTGGGAAAGACAAATTACAAAATATGTCCTAAATTGCGTATCTAAAGACAAAGTCCTGTCAATTGATTTGACAGATTCCCATGATTATCAATCTAATTTTGGTTGTTCTGTGTTATTAAACAAATTAAACTCTTGGTTTGCCAAGCAATCTTTGGAGGCCGCAGAAAAAAACGGTGGAGGCATTATAAGTGGAGTTCATGTTAGAAATATTAGCTGGGATAATGAAAAAGGCAAAACAATTATACAAACAGACGAGTTAGATGATTTTGAAGCTAAAGCTGTTATTGCTTCTGACGGAGTAAATTCAGAGATTGCAGAAATAACAGGAGCTCGAAAAAAATTTTCGCCCTCAGAATTGTATCAAGGGGTAAAGGTTGTTATCAAACTACCAGAAGAAATAATCGACGAAAGATTTAGTTTAAGTCCTGGAGAAGGAACAGCCCATATTTTTGCTGGCGATGTAACTCTCGATCACATAGGAGGAGGTTTTTTATATACCAATCTTGATTCTTTATCCGCTGGAGTTGTATATCATTATGACTCTTTGATTTCAAATCCAACAGGACCAAACAATCTTGTAAACGCATTACTAAATAATCCATTTGTCAAAGAATATATCAAAGATGAAGTAGCCTTAGAACCCTATCCAGACAAAACCTTGTCTAAGATGGAACAATTACGCATTAAATTTGCAGTCAATAAACTGATAAAAAGGTGGGAGAAATTAAGATTTGAGTATTATTCGCATGATGGGAAAAAGAGATTTCTTGAAGATAAGGAATTTAATTCTATTGAAGATGTAAAGTCAAAAATAGATGCTATACACAAGGAATTGCTTGAAAAATATAATACGAGATTTGAAACAGATTATGTCGAATTAGAGTATAGTACAAAATTAATTCCAGATGGAAAACGCTGTAGAATGAAAAAACCCTATATCAAGAACGTATTATTCATAGGCGATGCTGCAGGAAGAGGTCTATTCATTGGACCACGAATCGAGGGTCTAAATGTGGGCATCGATGATGCAGCAAGAGCATCTAATGCAATAAAACAAGCGTTTGAGAATAATAATCTTGATATTACATCTAACTATTTGGGTGAGCTTTATTCACAGTATGTCCAACAAAGTCCTTATACAATGGACATGGAAAGAATAGACAAGTATTATATCAAAACAATAATCGATGCTGCAGGCAAGCAAATTTCACCGCAAAAAATAGGCAAGTATGGATTACTTTTTAAATTGTTTCTAAACGATAAATTAAGAAATGTTTCTATCGACATTGTCAACAAAATAGGATACAATAATATGCTATCACTAATAGAATCAAAAGAGACATACATACGTACTCCAATAAATATTGCTGAAAAACTCGGTACCAAAACCATCTCTGAATATTCAATATCTATCCCAGAATTATCTCAAAGGATATCGAACTTAAGTTACAATGATGATCCACAAAGTCATATCAAAATAACAAACCCAAGGAGCGAATTTATGAAAAAAATGGTTACACTTTGTCCAACTAACTGCTATAGTCTTGAAGGAGAAGACGTAGTTTTGCAACATGAAGGTTGCATAGAATGCGGCACATGTTCCCCAGAAACAGAATGGAGACATCCCAGAGGTGAAAAAGGAATACAATACAAGTATGGATAAACTGATCTATCGTTTCTATTACAACTCAGACAATAGATTTCTTCTTCTAATCTGGTATGATTTATCTTATTATTATTATTATT
>JBBRRF010000184.1:0-4245 GCA_038200885.1 Candidatus Nitrosocosmicus sp. | reverse complement strand
CTCTACTTTTATTGTTTTACTGTTTCTTTGAAAGTACTCTTTTACCATCTTTGATTTGTGTTGAGTTGCTCTATCTATAAATATGACAAATTTCTTGAACTTCTTTTTTACTTGGTCTAGATAGTCAATGAAAGATTGACTGTCAAATTTATCATCTTGTCTGAAAAGCTGTTTACCGTCTAAAGATAGTACTCCATACACGATCGTTTTCTCATGAGATCCTGTGACTGTAGCCACAGGTCTTTTCTCTCTGATAATCCATCTTCTTTTTATCATAATAGAGTCATGGATGAAGATGGATTCATCCTGTACAAGCAGGTTCCAGCCTTTCTTAAGCATGTTTAGCGCTTGATGTGCTTTTTTTAAAATCTTTTCTCTCCTGTTCTGATGCTCTCCTTACAAATCTTTTCTGTGGCATCTTTTGTGAAAAGCCCCACTGATGAAGTAGTCTTCTAATATGAACTTCATGGTACTTGACACCTGTTTTCTTTTTGATAATTCGGCAGTGATAAATTGAGATCCCTATGTCGTACTTTTTGATAAACGGTGAAAAGAATATGAATATACCAATTAGTAGTTTTAAATAATTTTATTAATTCTGAAATACATCACAAATATGAGGCTATTTGTCCTCACAAATTTCCACAACATAATAGTCTGCAAAAAGATAATTTAGAAAACATTTACGAATCGGTATAGATGGACTTGTGAAATCATGTTAAGGGAAAAAATCAAAGTCGCCTCTGTAGTGATCTAAAATTCTACTAATATTATTATCTTTATTTTGATCTGAAGTAGCCATAACTTCAAACCTTGTAAAGTCCATAGGAGTGATCATTCCTATTGGTTTTATTAGGCCTCCATCTTCCCTTACTCTGTTTTTGTTATCTTTGTTATTTTCTGTTGCAACGACGAGTAGATGTCTAACTTTATTTTTTATCATAAGGTCTGCTGCATCTGATGGTGATGAATCTGCGTTAATAGTGATAATAGAAGATGACATTACTTGATTAGATGATATTTCCTTACTGCGCTTATCACTAACACATACCTTTGTAACTAAATCGCGCTCAGTAATTATTCCTTGAGGAGTACCATCTTTTTCATCTATTACTATTATTGAACTGACTTGTTTTTCTTTCATCTTTATTGCGGTATCCTGTGCAGTAGATGTAGATTCAATAGTTTCAATTTTTCTAGTCATTATTTCTCTTATTTTGGTTATATGTTGGACTGTCATGTATATGCTAATTACCAGATACGATAAATAGATTATTATAATAGTTATCATTAAAGCGAAAAAAGTCGAATATCTAGTTTTTATTCTGTTTTTTAAATGTTATCGTATTTGACCAGATTTAAGTTCGTTGATAGTTATAAAAAAAAGTACAATTCACTTCGATTTAAACCGTCGTCTAGAAGTTAAGAAAAGATGTACAGTAGCATTGTATTGTTTCGCTTTTGGCCATAAACTGTCAGCCAATGAAGTTAATATGCTTTATTGCCTAATTCAATTTTTCGTTCACACTTGACTTTTTCAGTTAAACTAGGTGTTGGTGGATGATGGATTCCGAATTAGGATGTTAAAAAAGAATCATCAAAAAACGATTTTCTATACAGAATAAAATAGATAGGTCGACCGAAGCCAAACTAGACAAATGTGTGGAAAGTAAAACAGCAAAGCAAGTAACAAATAATATTTCTTTTGATTATATTTTATTTATCTATCTCTGTATATGTTTTAATCTGTAATGGTTTAACCAATAAGCTGTTTATTGTTTCTCGAACCTTAGTTGCTTCTGGGCTATTAAAATGTTTGTCAAATATCTCTTTGCTGGACCATAAATGATCAATTAACAATTCATTAGGATTTTGGGTAGAAAAGTATAGATCATGGGAAAGGACTCCTTCTCTTTTTTTTGCCTGCTCGGATAAGGGTATAAGAATATTCAATATATCCTGTTTCTTTCCTTCTTTTACTTCAAGAGTTACTAATACTCTAGTTTTAGAATTCATTAAATTATTCAACAAGTGTAATATATTTAAAACGTGTTATTCGTAACGGGATCTGCAATGTTAAGATTTTTTTATTGACATCTTTTTGATACTTTTTGTTCTGAAATGATTCATCGTAATCGACATGAAATATTGGGAAGTATTTGAAAAATTGCCTTAAGTTAATAAGGCCTTTTAGTGCGATGAGATCCTTTTTAACTATTAAATACCAATTACTTGTTTAACAATGAACCTCGATAAACTTTCAGCCTTTGCTCCATTACCCATTAGAATAATGGCAGGTATAGCATTTATAGTTCATGGACTACCAAAATTTGAAAATTTACAAGGAACTCAAGGATTCTTTGGTTCCGTAGGTATTCCTCCAGAGTTGGCACTAATAATAGGACTGTTAGAAGTAGTAGGTGGTATAGTATTAATTTTAGGTATTATCACAAGGATTACATCAATTCTTTTCATTGTAGAGATGATAGGGGCAATTTTAATTGTTAAAGCCGGAAACAGTTTTACAGGCGAAGGGGGATACGAGGTAGACCTTCTGTTAATGTTCATTGCAATTAGCCTATTACTTTCAGGACCCGGAAGGCTGTCTATAGAAATGGATGTGATAAAGAGAGAAATATTCCCCAAGATTTCTTATAGGAAGAAGAATGGAATCGCAAACACCAAATGAAAACTTGATCTATTTTACCATTTAATATAAGATATTGAAACAGAATATAAAATCATTTTTTTTGGGATGTATCAAATAATTAATTTGCACTCGTTTTGTCATAAACAAAGTAATTGAATATGCTAAATTGTTTGGGATAGAAATAGAATGCTTATGAGGATTATTTGGAAAAATAGTATCATGTTAAATGCTGATAATACGATTCAAGAAAGGTTACATGTAACTGATATGAAGGCGCGATACAGACGGTGTTTTTTTTTACAACATATCTTTAAATCCGTCCATATTCACCCATATATTCACCCATATGGAATCTGATGAGATAGAAAAGAATATTGACCAAATGAGTATATATTTATATTTTCGACATAATAGAAAATAGAAAATGTTTCCAATTACTTTCCCATCAGGTCGTAAAGTTGTACCTGCATTGATTGTTGTGGATATGCAAAATGGTTTTGTAAGCAAAGATGGCTCTTATGATAAATTAGGGATGAATACATCCAATTATAGAGAAATAATACCTAATTTGAAAGATTTAGTTCAATTTTGCAGAGATAAAGAAATTCCAATTTTTTATACTGAAGCAGTAAGGGAATCGACAGGTATCGATTTGTTGACAAAAGTACATAACTTTTTGCCTAAATCAAGACAAGAACGTCTCAAATTTCCAATCTGTGTAAGAGGCACTTGGGATGGAGCCACGATTGACGATCTTAAACCCCGAGATGATGAACATATAGTCATTAAAAGAAGGGATTCAGCTTTTCAAGATACAGAATTAAGAGTATGGCTCCAGAGTGAAGGTATTAACTTGCTCATATTTGCAGGAATAGATACATCCATCTGTGTTGAAACATCTTTAAGAGAAGGGTTTAATCTCGGTTATGATGTAGTATTGATATCTGACGCCACCGCGTCGGGAAATAAGGACCATTACAAGACCACTTTGGAAAGAGTTTCAGATTACTATGGTTTAGTAATGAATATAGAACGCTTTAAGAAGGCTATGAATGATTTGGATAAAGTAAGAAAACATGAAGTTGATTTGAGCAATATTTCTGATAAAGCCCTAAACGCTTTTCTTGAGGAATTTAATTTACTCGATCCTAGAACTTTTGCTCTATCTTCTACTTGAGCCTTGAAAATTTAAAGTCTTTTATTCATGTAAAGTTAAGCAGCCAAAGTCGACGATGCAAGGTCTAGGTAAATGAGACTGGGTCATAATTCCTAACAAATAAAGTTGGACTCATAGAGTATCATATTTTGTTTGAAACAAATACTAACTAAAAGACCAGCCATTTATAGTTCATCATCCATTCTAATTAGCATTCTGTATCTTGTAGGGTTGATTGATTGGTCACATAACTCTGTCAAATCCCGTCATAACAAAAGAGGTAGACCTTATGTGTACTCACCAATCGTAATCCTTCGATGCTTTATAGTCCGTATTTGGTTCAGGTTAGACTCAAACAGATCACTGCATCACTTTCTATGCTTGGATCTACCTTATAACAAGAGAGTGATGAAAGCATGTGGATTATCTGTTTCCTATT
>JBBRRF010000183.1:0-4257 GCA_038200885.1 Candidatus Nitrosocosmicus sp. | reverse complement strand
ATCGACTGGACTACCCACAAGACAAGAACAAGGAGATCTATTATTCGCAATTAATGCAGGACATGGTGAATTTCCAAGGATCGTATATTCCTCTGGAGATATCGAAGAAAGCTTTTACGATACAATTAGAGTATTCAATTACGCAGATATTTTCCAGACACCAGTTATCCACATGTTAGACAAGTATCTTTCTAATAGCATCATTACTTGCAATCCATTTGAATATAAAAATATGAAGATTGAAAGGGGGAAGATATTAGAGGGTAATTCGATAGAGATCAAGCAACAAGGCTTTTCAGATCACTTTAAAAGGTTCGAATTGAGCGATGATCCTATTACTATGCGCGTACCGTTAGGCACAGAAAATGGTATATTCTGGAATACAGGCGATGAACATGACGAAATGGGTCATATAACCGAAGACCCAGAGACTAGGATTAGCATGATGGAAAAGAGATTGTCTAAATTAGAATTAATACAGAATAGAATACCTAGAGAAGAACAAATTACGATCGAATTTGAAAATAATACAAGTAGTAATGTGAAAAGATTAATGGTAATAGTTAGTTGGGGATCTACGAAAGGAGCAATTCTAGATTCATTAGAAAAAATAACCGAATCAGATGATACAACTCAATTCTTGTACCTTCAAATCAAATTATTAAATCCTTTTCCAGGAAAACTTTTGGAAGACATTGTAAATAATAAAATAGAAAAATTGCATAGTAGTGATAATACATCATCAACTATCGAAACAATAGTGACAATTATTGAGATGAATTATTTGTCGCAATTGGACGTTCTAATAAAACAAAATACAACCTTGCAATCAGATCACAACATACTAAAATATAACGGTAGGCCAATGTCTCATACCGAAATATACAATTCTTTAATAAACATGATAAATAACCAATCTGAACGGAGAGTTGTATTAAAAGATGGAGTATAAATTAGCCGATTTTAAGACACCGGTCCATAATGACTGGTGTGCAGGTTGTGGAGACTTTGGTATACTTAATGCAATACAAATGTCTCTTTATGAATTAGAAATACCTCCGCATCAAGCTGCAATTTTTTCTGGGATTGGATGTTCAGGAAAAACCCCCCATTTTATTAATACATTTGGAATACACACGTTACATGGCAGAGTATTGCCCTTCGCTCAAGGAGCCAAACTGGCCAACCCGAATTTGAAAATTCTGGCTGTAGGTGGTGATGGAGATGGATTAGGAATAGGTTCTGGACATTTTGTAAATTCAGGAAGGCGAAATATTGATATCACATACATTATTTACAATAACGGAGTTTACGGATTAACCAAGGGCCAAGCATCTCCCACGCTAAAATTGGGGATGAAGACAAAATCTTTGCCTCAGCCCAATGTAAATGATAGTATTAATCCTATAGCATTGGCTTGTATCAGTGGTTTCACGTATATAGCAAGAGGATACTCATATGACATAAAACATCTAAAGGAGGTAATTAAGAAGGGAATCGAGCATGGTGGTTTATCCTTTATTGACGTATTACAGCCTTGCCCTACATACAATGATATAAACACAAAGGAATGGTATCAAAGTTTTACTCTAGATGAGAATAATCCTTCAATAAGAATTCCCAAGATATACAAGCTAGAGGAAGAAGGGTATAACGGGGTAGTAGATAATGACGAGGAGTCATCTGACAAGATAATCAAAGCGATAGAAAAATCAAAAGAATGGGAAAATAGAATTCCTGTTGGGGTATTCTATGAAAATAAGAATACGCCTACATATGAAGAAAGACTACAAAGTAGAATTGACAATTACAAGGAATATCCACCAGCACTGCAAACAATAAAAGATGAAAACGGAAATCCAAATATCAATATAGACAGATTGATCGATGAGCTTAGAACAAAATAACTCGTTACTGAATCGAGCTCACCTTCAAAAATTCTTATTTTACTATTTTCATATTAAAGTTTGCTTCTGGTGAAAGCATCATTCTGACCTCGATGTAATGCTCTAAAACACCGGATATTCATACCAGATAGAAAAATTTTTTCACAATGATGAGTGGTCAACCGCTGTGAAATCCATTATAGTTTAATTCCACCAGCAGAATTTGAGTTAACCTCTGGTTATTTGACACCATTATAGGTTATCACCCTCGACTTGATAGTATATAGCATCAAAAGTCTGGAATCATGGTTTGATTCTTGCTACCAAATTGAATAGGGGCTTTGTAATGTGAAACTCGTCAATACTTTTGTACTTCGTTAGTATTTTTTTATAGTATTGGACTATAATATGTAAATTCCTGCCATTTATTAGTGCTTTTTGAATTTCCTTTACTGATTCTAATGTGCTAAAAAAATAGTACAAACTGATTAAAAAAGTTCAATGTTTACATGCTTCTTTCATATCATATTTTGGGTGGATAGACTAACAAATGTTATATAAGCAAATCCTGGATATACAGACATATATACATGGATAATTCATTAAGAGACGGTGTCCCCAAGTGTCTCTTTTTATAAATATATAGAATAGAAGGAACCAATAAAACTCCCTATACTAGTATATAAATGAATCTTTAAAAAGAAGTTTATTTTTTGCCTATTGAGGTACATGGGTGAATGAATGTATGCAAATCCATGAATACTCTTTGGATGGCCCAAATGGATTTAATATTGGTGAAGTCTTAAATTCTATGAGGGATTGAAATTCAGGTGTCGTCTCCTTTTAATATAATGATATTGTTGTATGTATGTGCTACTAATTGAAAATAAATAATCTGTTTGATCTTTTTTATAATAATAAACAAGTATATTGTAATAGTGGGATCCTTTGTGATCAATCCAAAATGATTGGCCAATGAATATTGTTCCAAGATCCACTGTTTAGGATGAGAATATAACCCACTGTATACTCTTCATGGAAGACAAAATTTGAAGTTAACTTAATGATAGACTTTATCAACCCTTTTTCAATACCCTAATAAAACTAGTGAGAGAATTCTTTCCCCAGATTCGGCTTAAAGAATAGTTTTGAGTATTCTCATTATTATGTAAATGTTCTTTATTTGTTAAATAAATTCTATATTTCTAAAATAAAAAAAAGGGATCTAGTCCCACTTACTCCATGCAGCCATCCATCTATAGGTCCAAGTGTTGAGTTTTGCACCCAAGGCCGCTATAGGTACACAAAGTACCGCTCCAGCACCTGCTCCCAACGCAACAGGACTGTTATAGAACTTTCCTACTTGTGGTTCAATTGGAGTCATGTATGGTGGTAATGTGGGTCTAGGATATTTGAATGCCATTTCTAATGGGTCAGCAATCAGCAATAAGTTAATCATATTAAATAGTGGGAGTGACATTCCTACCAATACACCACCAATTAATATTGCCGCGTGTTTGTTTCTTCTTGTTGCCCAGTACGCCAAATCCAATAACATAGCAGAGGGTATCCAAACAGGAACCGCTACAAAATCGTACGGGTATCCCAATGCGAACCATGCTCCTTTGGCAACCCATGTATAAATCGTCATAATAGTTGCATAATACGTAGCCGTGCCAGGGACACCGGTAAACAACATATAGTATATAGCTCCTACCACAAGCATTGTGGATTGAGAAATCGAGAATACGACGAATGATGTCCATGCCCAGTCAGTATAGAAGATATAATCTCCTGCGTTGATTGTAAGCAACGTACTATTTACTGCAACAACAACTATGAACAAATAGTGAGTTGTACGTCTTAACCAGACCATTATTATGCTGTTCTTATAGGTAGTATATAAGATTTTGTGTATATTTTTTCAAAAATCTACAATTACTTTACCAAATAATTTGATTATGGCTATTTCAAAACTATTAAAAATGTCTATAATTTTTGAAGTTAAAAAGATAAAATGAAGGATTTTACATCCTTACTGGTTTTTCACCACATATTTTCAGCATCCAAATCATCCCCAAAACTTCAATAACGCTCAAAACAGATAGAGCAAATATGCCACTTGGTAACGGATATGCCCATGGATAGACAGTAACACCAACATAGATACCTCCAGCTGTAGCCACCCAACATAATATAAAGCCTAAAACAATAATACCTCTCATATTTTCGACTCTGCGGCCAATCATACGCTCGATTTCGTCTCTGCTTGCTCCTGAAGAACCACTACTACTACCGCCACTACCACTACCGCCACTACCCGATACAGGTTGTGCACTAGGTTTATACCCTTTTGGTAAAGTCATTATTT
>JBBRRF010000182.1:0-4259 GCA_038200885.1 Candidatus Nitrosocosmicus sp. | reverse complement strand
AATTTGTATTCTAGGACTGCAATACGGGCCTCTAAAATTAAAATGGATTGCAAAGCACTTTGGATACATTCAGGATCAAATATTTCAAGATGAAATGATCAAAGGCCCGTTAAAGTCTTGGAAGCATACCCACTCGTTTACTCCTAATGAATTAAATGGATGTATAATTGAGGACAAAATAAAGTATTGTTTACCGTACGGATTAAATAGATTTAATATTTTCAGGAATCGAGTTAATAAAACCCTATATCAAGTGTTCAGTTATCGTCATCGAATACTTCAAAATGATTTTAAATTGTGGGGTCTGCTAGAGGAGAATAGAGGAAAAAGAATTCTAATTAGCGGATCTACCGGGCTAATTGGGTCTGCACTGATACCTTTTTTAGAAACAGCTGGAGAACACAAGATTTCAAGATTAGTGAGGCCCACTTCCAAATACCCTGAGAATGATAACAGTTCAAATTTCAGAGTTTGGGATCCTGAAACTGGAATGGTTGACCCAATTGATCTAGAAGGATTTGATACTATTATCCATTTATCCGGAGAAAACATAGGTGGTAGATGGTCAAAAACAAAGAAAAAACGAATACATGATAGCCGAGTGAAGACAACAGAATTATTATGCAACGCCTTAAAGAGACTTAAAAAACCTCCTTCAACTTTGTTATGCGCTTCAGCGATTGGTTACTACGGAAGTCGTGGTGAAGATGTTGTGACTGAAGAAACCACGGCAGGAGATGGATTTCTAGCCAATCTGTGTGTTGACTGGGAATCGCAATCAAAATCTGTGGAATCTATAGGTATCAGAGTGATAAATGCCCGCTTTGGTCTAATACTATCTCCAAGGGGGGGAATCTTGAAACCGCTTGCTCTAACTTCTTACCTGAAAACAGGTATAGGATTTGGTAATGGAACTAACGTTTTCAATTGGGTTTCAATTGAGGATGTGATAGGGAGCATCTTGTATGCGATTGGTAATTCTACCATTCGTGGACCCATTAACGTAGTGTCTCCCAACCCGGTAAAGGCCTCAGATTTTTTTGAAATAATTTCAAAAATATTAGAAAATCAGATTTTTTTGAGAATTGGCTATGGATCCATGAAACTAGCGGTTGGAGATTTTGTTGATACCATTAGTGATTCCAATGGAGTTGTAAAACCCCAAAAGCTATTGACTTCGGGCTATCCCTTCATGAATACCAGTTTAGAGGATGCTGTAAGACTTCTTTTGGGCCGTCAGATTGAAAATAAAACGGAGCAGGAATTCCTCGAGCGTCATTAAATCCAGGCAAATTTTGAAATCTAATAATACTCTCAAGTGGACCAGAACAAGTCTTGAGCGTCTTTCTATAGAATGTTGTGAAATGAAACTGGTGTTTTAAAGAGTTAGGCATTATGTTATCGTTTTTACTATTTCTTAAATAATAGAATATCCATATCAGGCTATGTTAAAATCCAAAATTGAAGAATCTCCAAAATTATTTATACTTTATTGTTCCCTAGCAGGTTTCATTGCATCTTGGGGAATATCAGGATTGTTAGTTTCAATAGATGTTATTTCCCAAACGCCACCTGGTTCATTTTTTGGAATAATAGGAGTGTCACTGGGTTTCTATGATCATGCTATAGCTCCTTTAATTGGTTTTGCTTTGCATGTATTAACAGGTACTATTGCTGGTAATATTTTTGGGCAAGTATCGATATTTTGGCGCCGCATCTCTCCTTATAATGCAAGACATGGCCTGGTAACTGGCATTATTGTGGGAGTACTTTTGTGGACATTGTTATTTGTACCAGTTGCAACACTCGCTATTCAACCGATGATCGAATCATTTAAAAATTCAATTACACCCAATCAATATGTATATTTGATAGTCATAAATTTTGAAGGGCTTTATCCGATAATCATAATGGGATCTCTGGCGTTTCATATCATTTACGGCGTACTTTTGGGATACATTTCGGGTAGATTGACGGAACTCAAAACATTATCTGGAGTGAGAATGAATTATTGACTTTAGATAGTTTATCTTCAAAGTATCACGTTATTATCTTGAATAGATTTGATCTCAAAGGTTTTTAGTGATATTGAATCATATTTTTTCCACCCCGTACAACAAAGAATTAAGAATCGAGAGTGAAGCCAATAGAATTTTCATTTGTCCAATTTTAGTATTGTTCATAGATCAACTATAAAATAATACTTTCTAATTATGCCTCATATCATCATAAACAGTCGAGACAACTTTGACCTGATTCATAGCGACTTTAAAGGTCGGATTATTAGAAGCACCCTCGATGGTGGATGCATTTATAATTTTAAGGAATCATATCAGAATGTTTCCAAAGATACTATTCTAATAAACACAATTACTATCGAATCCGGATTTTCCCAAAATTATTTTATTCAATTGATCAAAAAGTCAGATAAAATAACTGTGAGACTATATCCTACAACTGACCCAAAGAACAAAACATCAAATATCAAGAGGTCCTTAGTAATAATAGCCAAAACGATTTTGGAATCTGATACTAGAGGCGAATCTTTCATTGTTAAAACAAACCTCCAACAATTTTTGAAAGACAAAGTCTAAGTAATGAAAATAGGATATCCTTGCATTAACCAATCGTTAAGAAAAAAAACTATATCCACATTTAGAATATCTTCATACTCTGAAGAAAAATTAATCAAGGCGGTCAGCTATAATCTCGAGGTACTCAAAGATATCTTGGACTATAATATTCAACATGATTTCCTGTTTTTTAGAATCAGTTCTGACATAATTCCATTCGCTTCACACCCAATATGCAAATTTGATTGGGAAAATTATTTCAAGAAAGATTTGTTTTATATCGGTCAAATTGTTAAAGATAAGAAAATTAGAATCTCCATGCACCCAGACCAATTTGTCATATTGAATTCACCTAATAATGAAGTTGTAAAAAAAGGAATAAGAGAAATCAATTACCAAATTGCCCTACTCAACGCAATGAAGCTAGATAATACTGCAAAAATTCAGATCCACGTTGGAGGAACTTATGATGACAAAATCTCCTCATCGGGTAGGTTCATCGAAAACTATAATTCACTCTTGTCTGATGAGGCTAGGTCTAGATTGGTAATCGAAAATGATGATTATCGTTTTAGCTTAAATGATTGCTTAAAAATACACGATAAAACGAATGTTCCTGTCTTGCTGGATGTATTTCACCACGAATGTAGGAATGATGGTCGATCAGTCCAAGATGCCATTAGTTCTGCGGATTATACGTGGGAGAAAAACAGAGATGGTGTACTGATGATAGACTATAGTAGTCAAGAACCAAATTTCAGAAAAGGAAAACATGCTAATACCTTGGATGAAATGAAGTTCAAGAACTTTTTATCTTCTACAATTGATTTTAGTTACGACCTAATGCTTGAAATAAAAGACAAGGAAAAAAGTGCTACTAAGGCCCTACAAATCCTTGACCAGTTATCAAATTTGGCTTTGAAGTAGGGCGTTTCCCGTAACAAATCTTTTTGTGGATAAACACAAGATTTATTTATATCTTAATGTTTCATATCCTACTATTCTTTTTCGTTCAATCCTCTCGGAATTAAACAAATAGGTTTGGTATTTTAAACTTTTACTAATGTAACTTGAACTTCTAAGACGATCATCATTAAATAATGTGATGCCGTCGATTTCACTAGTATATTTTGATGTAGTAAAATTCCTATTACTATTATTGATATCTATTAAATTGCTATGGATTGCAGAATATCGAAGGTATCCGGGTTTGTAAAGCAACCTTTCGTTATATCTTTCAATAATCATGTTCTGTTTTTCATGTTGTTCATCAAACATCTTTATTCCATAGACTTCGGGAATAAATTCATTGCAGGTTTCCGACAGTTCCTTCCCAGCCTTTATGAAATGCAAATTTCTCCTCAGCTCTTCTTTATCGATCACAGCATACTCATCTGAATCTATTACGATCAAAAAATCAATTTCCAATTTAGCAGCGATCTCCAGATATTTGTTCCTTTTTTCTATCTCTGTAATGTTGGGATAACAATAATATCTCGTATTAGGAAAGGACTCTACAACCTCTCTAGAACCATCGATGCTAATATCATAGTCCTCATCAAATTCCTTAAACTTTCCATCAATGGTTATAACTAAATCAACGTTGGATGCAATTGAGTGTAGGCATCTCTTCAAGCCTTTAGCGTCATCAAAAAATACAATCCCCGCACCGATTCTCATGCCCTT
>JBBRRF010000181.1:0-4312 GCA_038200885.1 Candidatus Nitrosocosmicus sp. | reverse complement strand
CACAACTTTTAATGACTATTGATAATTATTAAAAATGCTCTTAGAAATAGTCCACAATTGAAGAGTCTAATGTTTTGACAGATTTTTTTTGGCTCATGACTCTTTCATATTTTTTCTTATCAATGTAAGTTTCGTTCCAATATCTGAAACAAACAAGCGATTTATGATCCAGAGTTTTTACATCTTCATTAAATAAAACGTTCCTGACCATTATGTCAGGTTCATTCACTCCTGCCACTGTTCTCATAGGACCGGAGGCTGAAAACCGAGGATTAATTTCTATGATCTTAACCTGATTGTCCTCCACATCTATTCGAGATTGAATATTGAGTGGGCCAAAGGTTTTTAATTTCTTGGCTATTTGATTGCATACTTTCGTAACTTTGGGATACTTGTCTATAAACGCCTTATAGGTTTGACCGTGTTTTAGAACTTTCTTAAGCGTTATCGTCGACATGATCTGATTCTTGTCCTTGCCCAGAGTCAACCCAGTTGTATATTCATTTGCATCACCTTTAAGATATTTCTGGATCATTGGTTTCCAGCCTGTCTGTGTTATTGCCTTACAGGCAAATTCTAACTCTTCAATAGAGTTGACGATCTGAAATAGCTTCGAGCCAAACCCCTCTCGAGGTTTTACTACTAGTGGAAATCTATAATCCTTTAAAAAGTCGCCTAACTCTTGGTACAAACAAGTTGGAATGAAATTCAGATTATTTTCTTTTAAAAATTCATTTGTCCTGTACTTATCTCGGCACATTTCTACTACATGTGGTTGGCTCGTAATGATGATTGCACCGGTCTTATCCTCGACGAACTCTTTATTTTTACATAATAGAGGCAGTTCTACATCTGACCCTATAAACAGAACTTGAATTTTGTTTCTATTGCACAAATCTACGACTGACTTTAGATACTCTTTAGCCGTTGGTTTTGGGATAAGGGAGAATTTGTGAGCCCTATATAAGCCGGCGGCCTCATAACTGATATCCGTTGCTAGGATTTTGTATTCATGCCTTTTAAGCCTTGAATATTTATTATGATATTTCAATGACTTGATTATGCCTTGCGCCACGATTCCGCCTGCTGAGGTAACGACAACATTAATGCTTTTCATTGAACTGTAAATCTCAAATGATTTCTCAGTTTAGTAGCACTGGTTTAGTCAAATCATTATTTTCAACCAATTTGTGAGACCATTCATACTCGATATGTTCAATCCCCATATTAACAGCATAATCGACTATACAAGATTTTAATTTCAATGCATTTTTAGATTTTTGGACGTTCTTTATGACGTCTTTAATTTTTCTTTGTTCTTGTTTATAGTAAAATAAATTGTCTAACAAACCTTGTAATTGATCTTTATCCCCATATATTTCATTTCGCCTTAATATCATGGGTTCAATTTTTTTCCTCAATTCATCATTCTTATGATTGATTTTAATAAAGAACTCAGACATATTAGATATACTGTTCTCATCTAAATATTTTGATGCCTCCCTCTGGGCAATTCCTGTAAAAACATCGTTCCCTGCCCAGAGCATCATAGCGGGCAATTTTATTTGCAATTCATCAAAGACTTTCTTTCCTACAATCGTATATCCTATGCTTCCACCACTACCTGAAATGTATCCAGAAATTGCCAATTCTCTCGATAGCAGAAGTAAGATTGGAATTGCTCGTGGAGAAACCATATCAATCTTGTTCTCTGGTATTGAAATCTTCCCATTCTTGCCGATTGATAATGATAAATTTTTCTTGCAAGATATGCATTTGCCGATTAGCACAATTTCTCCATTATCCTTCCTACTTATTTTAGAGGAAGCCTTGCTGCCACATTCACAGTGTAACCACAATGGAGAATGCTTATTTAGGTTTGCGCTTACTCCAGTATATATTCCATGTTCTCTAAAATAGGTTTCTGATTTCTCCAATGAATTTAGATAACTTTCATTTTCAGATAAAAGAAAGTTATATCCCCTTTGAAATACTCGAGACATATCTGATAGATTTACAAATAATGTTTTATAATTCCAAATATTGTTGGCAATCTTTGACATGATAATTGAATTGAATTCAGAATAATTATTAGCTAGTAAAAAAGCCTCTTCAACTATATTCCAGAACCCTTGGAATCTGTCATAAAGAGCATTAACTTCAGACCTTGACAAAGCCTTGTTATTTTTTATCCAACTGTATATTTGATTTTCCCAATAATTTATCAAGGAGCGAGTCGGTGAGTCAGTCTTACTCGAGATCTTCCATCGTTTTGAACCATTGATTGGATATCTTAAATCAAGTACTCCGGTGGAATTTCTTATACTAGGTAGTTTTGCCACATGCATCCATTTATCATCCATAAAATCATGATCAATTATCAAAAACAAGGGAACGATGGTATAGTTTTCCCTTTTGGAGTGATTCGCCAGTGACTCCAATAATACTATTTTCTTAAAAACCCCACTAAATGCAAACAAATTGGGCTGATGAATCCCAACGATAATTTTTAATCTTTCATCGGATAAAGAATCAATTTGGTTTATTATCTTCTCATTTAGGGTTCCTGCCTTTGCATGAAAATTTGTTGTAACCTTTCTAAGAAGTTCTCGATTTGAGTCAATAAATTCATCTGTTTCAGGTATAGGCTTCTTGCTCAAAATATTCACTGCTTCATCGAACTTTGACGGGATGGATTGTACAAACTTGCTAATATCTGAATCTGGAGAATTCAGATATCTGGAGAATATTGCACTTAATTTACTGTCACCGTCAATAGTGGCTACCGTATTACTTCCCAAACCTCTTAATCATTAATATCTATTTAAGTTTCTTTTTAACTATATCTCATTTCTGTTCTATAAGATTTATCAAATCCTTTATTCTATTAAAATTACCTATATCCTTAATAGTGTGTGCATCGCTACCAAGATGGAATTCTACACCGCGTTTTTTAAAAATTTTCAAAAATTCTATGGGTGGGCGTATATATTTTGAATTAATTTCTATTTTTTTCCCATTAGCTACAATTAATTCTGCTATATTTCTTAATTCACTTTCTTTTACTTTAAAATCAACCTCTGGAGCGAGATGCCCAATTACATCGACATTCGGATTCTTAATAGCTTTAATTAAAGCCTCGTACCATGTTTCCTTGGTGTATCTTGTGTGAAAACTAGCAATGATAAAGTACTCATTATTTAAGAACTCAACTGGGCAATCAACTTCACCGTCTATTAATATCTTGGCCTCAAATCCTCTAAGGATCTTGATTTTAGTTCTAGGGATGTAGTAGTTTAGTTCATCGACATATTTTTTCGTCCATTCAGAATTTTTTCGTACATGCTCTGTAATAGCTACCCTTTCTAAGCCGAGAGATTCTGATTTATTTATGATATTAGGTATGGTTAAATCCTTTGAAGAATGGTCATTATAGTTACAATGGATATGCAAATCTTCTTTCATATTTAGCATCATAATTTTATATGATATTTATGCAAATATGTCTTATAATTTTGTTTAGTTAAATCATTCAAAAATATTTATATCGTTAACAAATTCAACTGTATTAAAAACGGATGCCGATTGCGTAGAAAAATATCCACAGTATTGATTCCGGGTGCATCTGCGCCTGCTGGAATAAATACAATAAAATCTCTGAGATTATCAGATTTTAAGGGCAAGATATTATCTACGGATTCTAACAGTTTATCTGCAGGTTTTTATTTATCTGACTACTATGAGGTGATACCAGAAGCTGAAGCAGATGATTATTTGGAAGTGCTGCTTAACATAATCGACAAATATAGTGTAGAAATTTTAATGCCATCATCAGGTTACGATATTTTTTCGTTCAGTGAATTCAAATCTAAATTGAAAAAACATGGTGTAATTCCTGTAGTGAGTGACAGAAAGATCTTGGAAATTTGTAGAGACAAGATATACACATTTAATCACTTGAACAAATTTTTCAAGCTCCCTTATACAACTTTAGATCCAAATGAAATGGATATTTATCCATTTATTGCAAAACCGCGTTTTGGGAAAGGCAGTAGGGATGTAATTCAGGTAAACGATGAGCAAGAAAAAAAATACATTTGCTCCAAGTTCCCCAATATGATTTACCAAGAATTTTTGCCTGGAGATGAATATACAATTGATGTCATGAGTGATCTGGACGGCGACCCAATAATATCTGTTCCACGTCTAAGACTGCAGACAAAAAGTGGTATTTCTACAAAGGGTAAGATTATTCTTGATAAAGAATTAATTGAAGAATCCATGAGGATGGTGAAAAAACTTAAGATAATTG
>JBBRRF010000180.1:0-4313 GCA_038200885.1 Candidatus Nitrosocosmicus sp. | reverse complement strand
CTTCACAAGAAGAACAAGAATTAATCAAACGAGGTTACGTATTGCATACACCAATCAAGAAGAAAAGGAGAAAGGAAAAAGGAGAAAATGAAAAGGAAGGAAAAATGATGCCCTTCCGTAAAAAATACTCTCCAAAGAGATGGGTTGTAGAACGAACCAACTCATGGCATAACAGGTTTAGAAAACTGTTTACCCGCTATGAGAAAAAAGTAGATAATTATCTCGGATTGGTACAGTTCTCTTGCTGCATAATTATCTACAGAAAGATAATTTTGGGATAGGCTCTTAGTTAAGGTGTTCAAATATATATTGCATTTCCATGAAAAAGAATTGATCTTTACCCATACATCAATCGATGACTTGGAACGTTCCCATCTTCGGGTCCTCCTCCTCCAGCAGCACGCTGTTCCTGTTCAGCTTTGATAATTTGTTCTAGCTGTTTCTTCAATTTTTGTCCTTGTTCTCTCAATTGACTTGTCTCAATCTTTAGTTTATTGTCTTTTATAAAATTATTAAAAGATTCAATCAATAGGGAGGCGCCTTCAGGATCAGGAATTCCACTCGAAGATGGAATGAGGATTGCAGCGCATGGAATTTGATTAGATAAACAAGCAGACAACAATCCGCCTGCAATACCCCCTATGAATGTAGTATACTTCTTAGTTGAATCTTCAATCGCTTTTCTATTGAAATTACTTTGCGGGTTAGATCCATCGTCCAAGGCAAAATCGGTCTCACTTCCCTTGTCTTTTTTTACTTCATTATCTGTAACTTTAATTTCTTTATTTGTGTTCTGTTCCATATTCTCGCTTGCCAATATTACTGTTTTTCTATCAGAATTAGGTATGCCTTGAACAGGAATTCCATCTAATACCATCACTTCTTCTATTGAATTTTTCATCGACCAATCCATTACTGCATCTAGAACAAAATGTATACCATCCATCATTATAGGCGCTTCGCATACCAAAACGCAAACATTTCCTTCTTTGTTTGCGTATAGCCTAAATGGATGTCTTAACTTACCATCAATAAATATTACTCCGGGAGATATATAATGGGATTCTACAAATGCAATCTGATACATTTCTAATTTGTCAATTATATAGCTTGTACTAATTGAACCGACTAGTCCAGGCCCTGGGAATCCAGCAATAAGAATTGTTCGGTCTTTTTTTAGGTTATTTAAGTCAGCAATAGTGATAATTTTTGTCGTAATCGGAGTTGTGGTCGCAGTTTCACTACTACCTGATAATGACGGAGACATAGAATTCATTAATTATCTATACCTCTCATATTTGCTTATTAATTAATATAGTTATTAATGGTTATATGGCAGAAACTTTGTACTAGATACCATTGGGTTGTCCTATCATGGAGAGATGATTTTGACTCTATTCTTTTTTTAGTATTTTTGTTTTTATATCAATCATACCTTCTCTGGTATAGATTTCGTGTCTAACCCTTCACTAACAGATAGCATTGTAATTGAACACTTCTTGAAATAAGATTATTTAGATATCAACTCTGTTTGATTACCTTTATGAAATTAAAACAGATTCAGTTACACAATTTTGTTATTCCCATATATTTTCCTTGAAAGTCCATTTTTTATTAAATAAGAAATTGCTAACTGATGCTATTGTGACTCCTATTAAGAGTGAAACATCATATGGAACACCTGACTCTCTTAGCATATAAATTGACAAGAACTGTATTAGGATGCCTAATGAACTACATCCAACGAACATTCCGTATTGTCTAATAAATCGGGTCAAATTGACATTTTTGTCTTCAAAAGTCCAGAATTTATTTAATAAGAAATTCGTGGTTACTGATACAGCTATCCCGACTGCAGTGGCTTGCAAATATCCAAAGCTCCCCAAGATTCCATTTGATAAAAGAATTGATACCAAATAATTCAAAACAAAGCCGCTAGCTCCTACCGTATAGAACCTGGCCGCCTTTGAAATAAATCGAACCGATTTTCTCTTTTCTAATTGAGTATTTTGTTTCTTGGATTTTCTTCCATATAGATAGAGTTTCCAAACAGCTTTAATATAATCTAAAATTATTGGAAAGCTAAGTTTACTCTGTCCGTATTTTCGATCCTTAAAGGTATAGGGTATCTCTTTTACCTTGATGGTGTTTTTTTTCTTTATTAAAATTTCTAACAGTATCTTAAACCCGTCTGTATTAAATTCTATGTCGTGAAGTGTATGTTTTGGAAAAGCAAAAAAGCCTGACATCGGATCATAAATGTTTTTTAAACATAATCCATGTCTAGCAATAAAATTTGCTCCTGCACTAAGCAAGAATCTCTTAAAGGACATCCCATTGATAGCCCCACCTGTAATATATCTAGAACCAATGATGATGCAATTAGGTTCCTTCTTTAACTCTGATATCATTCTATTTATTACCTCTGGAGGATGTGAAAAATCTGCGTCCATAATTAGGACATTTTGTCCCTCACTTGTACTGATTCCGTTCACAAGGGCCGAGATCAAGCCCGTCTTTTCTTTTCTATGAACTACCTTGATTGAAATGTCTTGTTCTGATTTGTCTCTACGTAAAGTGCCCATTTTGGATTCAATATATTTTTCGACGATTAGACCAGTCCCATCAGGAGAGTTATCGTCTACTATTATGATTTCTACATTCGTTCCTGCAGGTATATTTGATTGAATTTGATTGAGTAATTCCGTAATATTTTTTGATTCATTAAAAGTAGGTATGATGATGGATACAAATTTTTTATATTCTGTGATTTTTGGTATAGTATCATTTACATTTAACATCGTCATTGGCAATCCATCATCTCACACCCTTAATTTATCAAAATACTATATAATACATGCGATTGTTTTCTAATATAAGAATGGGTTTGTTAGATTCAAAAATTGGTTTGCAATTAAATTTTGATTATGTAATTGCACCTTTAATAATATGTAATTTTTAGAATAGACTTGAACGAATCTAATTATATTGTTTACAAGATAGCAGGTGGTTTAAATGACAATATGTAGTTTGAGTCATCTTTTTTTGATGATATCCTATTTGTGATTGATTGGCTTTTCATGATTGCTGAAGTCTTGACTAATTATGCTAAATTGTTGTTTTGATGATGATTTCTATGATTTATTAAAGAAGAAATAAAAGAAGATTATTACTGCTTTGTAGCCTAACTCAATCTATTTAGCTTAGATCGATGCCTACATTCTCAATGGTTGACTGGCCTTCTTATAACCGCTCATTAGTTAAACGTGGTGAGATCCTTTTCTCCTATGATTTTCTCGATAGTTGGGATTCAGAGATCGAGAAGATGAATAAAAACAAAAAGGGCAAACCATTCACTTTCCCTAATTCCTTCATTTTTGTTATAGGCTACATCCGTTACTCATTTCACCTTCCTTACAGACAAACAGAAGGGGTGATCAAGGCTACAGGAAAAAGGCTACCTTCTAATCCACCTAGCTATGGTCATATCTGTAAAAGAATCAACAGGTTAAACATTGATATTAAAAGAGACAAGACAATCGATGATGATGATCTCTTAATCGCGATAGACAGCACAGGAATCGAAGTTACCAACAGAGGCCAATGGATGAATGAAAAGTGGAATGTACAGAATAAAAAAGGTTATCTCAAAATCCATGTTGCTGTAAACATAAAAACCAAGGAAATTCTTGCTCTAGAAGTAACAGACGAGAAGGTACCTCATGGCAAGGTGTTAAAGAAATTGGTCAACCGTGTTTTGGATAACTATGATGAGCAAAAAAAGGTAAGGAAGATGAAATCTATTTTGGCCGATGGAACATGTGATTCAAATAACAACTTTCAACATCTCGAGGAGAAAAAGATCAATCCCGGAATAAAGGTGAGAAAGAACTCCATTGTTCCAATTAGAAACAACTGATTAAGGGACCCGGAAGTAAGATTACAGCAATCAAAAGAGGACCGCTAAAATGGAAAAAGAAGAGAAAGTACGGACACAGATGGATGACTGAGACAGCATTTTCAACAATAAAGAGAACATTTGGTGAGTGTGTATCTACTACTAGATTCCAAAACATGGTAAAAGAGATGATAATAAAAGTATCGCTGTATAACCTGTTTAGAAGAATATAGAGGAAAAGTATGGAAATGGTTTAAGGAGAAGGAATTAGGCAACAGAGCAGTTCATAACCCCATCTATCGAGAAAATCATAGGAGAAAAGGATCTCACCACGTTTAACTAATGAGCGGTTATAAGAAGGCCAGTCAACCATTGAGAATGTAGGCATCGATCTAAGCTAAATAGATTGAGTTAG
>JBBRRF010000179.1:0-4319 GCA_038200885.1 Candidatus Nitrosocosmicus sp. | reverse complement strand
TTAGAAACAGGCTCAGAAAGTATGATAGGGTTTCAGATATAGTATCAGGACTGATAAACTACAGAATAATTAATGTCTGTTAGTTCCAAAAACGGAAATGGATAGAACATAGGGTTAACCACTGCTAATTACGCAAGAGATCTAGTGTAATGAGCCTCAAACAATAGAGAGTGTTAAATCATTAATGACAAACAAAAGAGAATAAAATATCATAATAAGGATAAAAATATAATTTAGCATAATAGATTTTCAGATATATTTTTACGAAGAACTAAAAAAGCCATATTAATATCGTAAATGAAGACAGCCTCGATATAACGTTATCAGCCTATTCCGACGGCCCAGTTAATTTAAGGTGATTTTTCAAATACTTTCCAATATTTCATATCGATTAAGATGAACCATTTCAGAACAAAAGGTCATAAATCGTGCTCAAAATACAAGGAATCTTGTAGGTGGTGTCTCGTTTAGTCCAGTGACAACTCGACTTTGTTCTTTTTCAAATGGTTAACTTAACAGAGCCATTCCGACAGTTATTCGCCCCTACACTCAATTTTCATCGAATGAATCTGAAATTAAACTCAACTATTGTCGCAAATTCTTTGCTAAATGCTTGCCTAACAAAGGAATAGATCCTGAGCTATTAGATTTATTACAATCAACGATTAATAGTCCCTGTATTTGTAAAACAAATAGACCAGACATTAACGAAATTATTACAAAAAAGATAAATCTAGGTTGGACTAGTCCGATTGATTTATGATTTCCATTCAAACTTCATAATCAAGTTATTGTCAAGAATAAAGTAGGTGTTGTATGTATATCGATGGTTTTTTTAATACTTTTTTAAAAGGGTATTAACGGTATTAATCAATTTAATTAATGAAAATGGTTTATGCATAATCTCATCGATTTTGACACCGTTGTACAAGTTATCAGATACCTCGAGTTCAGAAACATCATAAGCAGACATCAAAATTGTCTTGATCAATGGATCAATGCATTTGATTTCATTTATTAATTGATAGCCATTAACTCTGGGCATACGGATATCTACAAGGACTATACAATACTTTTTGTAATGCTCTTTCAATTCATTTAATGCTATTACAGAATCATCAAATGTAACTACTTTAAGTCCTTGTAACTCTAATGCCTTTTTATATACAAAAAGCAAGTCTTTTTCATCGTCAATGATCGCTATGCTACGATCACCCGTTCGATTATGTGATGTTCCAGGAGTATAATTTGGCAATATATATCATATGTAAATCGAACTATTAATGTTTTTGCAAAATAATGGAAATATATAACAATTATCTTACTTAGCCTGAGCAAGGAGGGCAGATATTTCAATAAGTCTATCGGATCATAATGATGAAGACGACAAATGATAACCGTTATGACCATTTTCACTGATGGTAATAAATAAGCCTTTTAATTTTTTAATTTAGTCAAGAGCACAAAGAATCTTTTTTGTTTTTGAAATTATAATCAGGAAGAGGACAGTAGGTTGGGCCCATTTTGGAATCCTAGTCAAAGGAATATATATTATGAGTTGTTCAACCGACATATCTGTATTTGATCAGATCATAGAAAAGGTGACTGGACTAAATGATTTAGTTGTTAATTGATAGTGACCGTAGTGACAGGAATGACGCTATTTTCTAATCTCATTTGATTGACCATTTAGGGTTAGAGAAGAAAATGTATGGAATAGACCAAATCTGTTTATAAGATTTCACATTCAGGAACTAAAACCTTTAAGGGAACAGAACTACCGGAGCAGCACCACTTTAAATATCAGTTCGATTACTCCTACAATACAATTAAATTACAGTCATACCTATTAGCGATGGTCCTTCTAACTGCTCTCATGGTACCTACGTCAATTGGCAGCTATTTGGCATACAGTAGTAATGATGATGATGATGATGATGATGACAGCAACGATAGTGAAAATCAGATATGTTATCACGCTGGCTTTGAATCTGGACAGAGTGGCTCGTACAATCAAACTCAACAAAGTAATTGCGGTAACAGCGGGGAACATTACGCTCATGCATACTACCAGGGCTTTATCCAAGGTTGCATATCATCAGGTGGCGGAAGTTACTTTACATGTAATGATAAAACTAGTGGCCCCCCCCCCCTAACTTTTTTTATGTATTTTGACATTGATTAATTAGTCTGTTCATTCTACTTTTGTTCAAATTCTGATTCCGTTGATTATGGGTTTGTTGATAAATTCTTTATTCGTTCATGAATTCATTACAAATACTCTTTCTGTCTCTTGTTGGAAATAGTGAACCAATTTGTACTAGATCCATTAGTCTAAGAGGGGTTTTGTTATTTGTGTCATTTGCATAACTAGAGTCTCTCATTCAATCCCCCGAACCCAGGCCCAATTTGCACGATATTAGATAATAGAAATTTTGAAAAAAGGAAAGTATCATAATATTAAGCAATTTATGAGATTTCAAGCCACTGACATTTTTCCTCCATCAGGGTTTGGTACCAGCACTAGATGATGTAGTGTGGCTTGTCAGCAGCATTAGACGATTTTTCTTCCATCTTTCAGAAACATCACTATCTATGTGCTGTAAGAAAATTTACCCTTTAGTCCTTCTCATTGCAAGTAAATACAATGTCGAAAGTATCTTTGGGTTTTTAGTCTTCTTCGGTTGATGAACAGGGATAACTCCATCATTTTTCAACAAAAAAGTTTTGGTGATGGTAAGAAATCAAATACTTTTGACTTTATGGTCTTGGGAATTTAAGTATACTTTTGATCCCTTGATGATTTTTATATTATCTATATGTTTGAACCATCATAAGTAGTACAAACACTTCCTCAAACCTAAAAGGTTCACGCGGTCATATTGAAATTTTCCTTTATCGGGCCCCAAAGAAAAACCATGATGGAATGGTAGAAGTTAACAGACAGTCTCGAGATTTTTTCATCAAGCATGGGGCATCTAGCTTTGAAGTATTTTCTCTTACTACCAGAGAAAACATGATGGAATTCGTTAATTTGTCTAAAACAATTTCAGCCAGCGAAGATGAAGAAATATGGTTGGAGATCCAATCCTATAGAGATGCAGATCATGTAAAAGAATTTAGCGAGAGTATGAAAAGTGACAAAACTGCCGAACCAATCTACAAACAATTCATGGAACTAATTACCCCTGGATCAATAGTTTCATTTGGTGGCTTTAGCAAACTGGATCAAGTTTCCATGTCATCTTGATATGCAGGTGATTACCATCTAATTTTGATGATGGAAGATATTACAGTCCTAACATACACGGGTTCAGATCAAAGTGTTCCCTATATGAGTAGTGTATAAGTATGAGAACTGTCAATATTCAATTATATACAAATTCTATTGCTATGGACTTGTCATAGTTTTTGATATTCAGTCTCTTTACTAATCGTTCGAGATCATTGTCACTATCCAATAGTTTTCTGTCTTTGATCGCAACATATTGACTTTCATATTCTTCTTTTAGGATTTCGTGATGGGAATGAAACCATTCAAAATTATCTCTTATTTTTTCGAACTTTATAAATTCGTCATTTGACTCTACTATGCTTGTACTCATAGCTTATGTCTAAACTCTATAATGGTATTTTTTACTATAAAAATATTATGGTAAATTTTTTTTTAATTGAATTTGGTTCAAGATTCCATTCTCATATTTTCAAAGGCTTCCTTTCCTACTATGACTAATTCTTCCTTAGGGTTGTCTTTCTTGTATGCCCCCTTCCAAAATGTGACCGAAGAGATCTTTGAATTGGTCAAAACTATCACCTAAAAAAGCATTGGCGGTGATCTGACGAATGAAACATTTTGATTTGGCGGCGGCTATTCTAGCACTAGTATTCCAGAAAGGATTTCTTGGAAGATTTCTACCGCCGGCCATTACCTTTTGAAAGAAGAAAAGGTAATTACAGTGACTATAATGACACAAGTGACAGCAAAAAGAACTACTAGTATCTACAGAATACAAATGTGATTACTAATTAAAAAAATGACTGATTATGACCGATCCAGGTACTTTGTGCTTTAATGAATATGGGCCGCAAATGCCGCCCCACCAAGACAAAAACTTTATAATTGAAAATAGATATAGATTGTAGATGGACAACAACAAGCCGCAAAAAACATCATATTGTCTTAGAGCCTATCCTAAAATTAACTTTCTATAGATGATTATGCAACAAGAGAACTGTACCAACCCAAGATAGTTATCGTCCTTCTTTTCATATCTTGTGAAGAGTTTCCTAAATCTGTTATGCCATGAATTGGTTCTCTC
>JBBRRF010000178.1:0-4341 GCA_038200885.1 Candidatus Nitrosocosmicus sp. | reverse complement strand
ATATCGACCAATTCATAGATGGATTTGGATACAGTTTGCTCGCCTTGTAGACCAAATTGAAATGCAGATTTAAGTGATTCAAAGTTATTTTGAGGTTTGTCTATTGCAGGTACTATGGCTTCCGCTCCAGCACCATTTAGATAATGAATGAATCTTAGCATATGTTGGTTTTCTTCGCTAGCTTGTTCAAAGAAGAAAGCTGCACTACCATCGTATCCTGTACGTTCACACCATGATCCGATTGCAATATATGCATTCGCTGATGAGGCTTCATAAGATATTTGTTCGTTAATAGCTTTTGTCATTTCCGGTGAAATTCGCATATATAACAGTGAATGTTTTATATTATCTAAATTTTTGCTTTATATGACAAAATTACTGTTGTTTGCAGAATATCCGGTGTAGGAAAAATGTTGATCTAAAAAGTCCTCTGTTTCGAATTAAGCCAGCAAACACATCATGTTCACATCCTTTATTCGGGTAAAGGAAGTCATTTATGATCTCAAAATAATATCTCTCAATACTCAAGTAAAATATTAATGGACAGAGATTAATTTCTAATCCAAACATATGTCGATTATCGCCATCTTCTTAGACATGCGGTTACGTTACGATATTGGAAGGGAGTTCGGTCATGCTTAACTGAAACTCAGAGTTAGTTAGTGCTCTCTCAAAATGTTCTGCAGACTTTTGACACGAGTTAAAGAAATATGGTTTCAAGATATGTTTTCGTGAAGCGGGACTGAGACAAAATTCGTTAAGTCTGTATAAACTTGGTCGTTTTCTCGAATACTTTAGGAAATATTTCTAAATCTGCAAGCTTTACCACAAACTTGTCTAGCAGGATTGTTTCCTCTCTAATCCTATTAAAATTGGCAATTTTTGTCTCATCTTGTAAGTTGCAATCTGGTATTTGCTAAACTGGACTAAAAATTTTTATCGTTCAGTGGTTCAGAAAGAGAGTCTTGCTTGAACAATAGGAGTCGATTGAATTTAATAAATTAGGATATGATCCTCTCGGGATAACAATTTACAAAATTATTTTCTTTCGGAATATTTCTTCAGATTTGTAATATTCTTTAATAGTTGATTAAATATTTTTTTAATGGGAACCAAATCCAAGATCAAGATTTCTAAATGATAAAGTATATTTTTGCTACCTTCAGTGTCTTTTAGGAAACTACTATCCAAGTGACTAAGCATTTGAAAGTTTTTTAACATGTATAATAGATACAGATTTAAATCTATCATCTTTTTATCGATCAATTATGGATCCGCTGAAAAAATTTTTAGTCAATCCAACCAAATCCTCTGCAAATCAAATTAAGTTAAAAAATTGGGATCCTCAATATAGTTGGAATAAAAGCAAAAATGATACGGTAACAGAAATGGATCAATTTTCTAAAAAGATATCCGAATTACAATATAAGCTATTCGCCGCTAATAATAAATCGTTATTAGTTATCTTACAAGGAGCTGATGCCTCAGGAAAAGATGGAACAATTCGCCAAGTGATGGGAGCATTAAATCCCCAAAACTGTTATGTAAAGTCTTTTAAGGTTCCTAACGAAACTGAATTGGCCCACGATTATCTTTGGCGAGTTCATATCGAAGTTCCTTCAAAAGGTCAAATTGCAATTTTCAATCGTTCTCATTATGAGAATATTATAGAACCTAGTGTCAATAATTTAATTTCTAAGGATCAGGTGATTCTCAGATGCAAGCAAATCAATGATTTTGAGAGATACTTGTCAGAAAACGGTACTACCATAATAAAGTTCTTTTTGCACATTGGCAAAGATGAGCAAAAAAGGAGACTGCAAGAAAGAATACAAGACCCTGCAAAGCAGTGGAAAATTAATGAAAGTGATTTAGTAAGTCATCGAAATTGGAACAAATACATGGGGGCCTACGAGAATATATTAAGTTCTTGCAGTAGGAAATGGGCACCCTGGTATATCATACCTGCGAACATGAAACACTTTCGAAATTGGGCAATATCATATATTATTCTAAAAAAATTGGAAACAATGAAACCTGAATTTCCAAGAGTAAAAATAGATCCTTCAGAATTCATATTAGATTGATCTATTTCTGTCTTCGCTTTCGATATTTTTCTTACACTAGACAGTTAATCATCAAATGGATGTAAACAAACTAATCCGTCCCTAATCTACAGCCGAAAGATAATTACATAATCATCTATAGTTCTGGACCATCTGATATCTTTATTTGTCAAATGATGATATCTAAAAAAGTTTCAATAATGACATTTAAGGAAACATGAAGAAATCATATTTATATATTTTGGTTCAAAATATAAACTATGAACTCAATAATATTCTTACTTGTGGTCTTATCATTAGGATTATTTATTATACCTCAGGGGTTCGCTCAGGAAAAAATCATACCTTTTGAAAAAAGATTGAGTGAACAGATTTCTAATAATTCAAATACTTCAAATTTTGTAAATGATGCATCCTTGCTTGATATGCCTCGAAATTCAACAATGCAACAGATTATGTCTAACAATCAAACAATCAATCAACTTTATAATAATTCAATTCAAACCATGGAAGAAGGATCAGAAAAAACCCGACAAAACATAAGTGATATACTTTCGTTGCTAAAGTAAATCTTTTTTCCTTCTCTATTACCGGTGCTAGTGCAACTCTAAACAACCTCTTTCTGAACCCTGAATATATTAATAATAAGAGTCACCCCTGAAACTGCATATACAATTGCAAAAACCCAAAAGAAAGCATCAAATATGAAAAATGGGTCAAATCGGGCCCATAGAGACAGCATTAAGGCGCTAAAAACTATAAAAATAAAAAATGGGGAAAACAAAAGTAGCAATCTTAGAAATTTTGATTGAGAAGAAAACAACAGTAAGGGTTTAATCGTATCTACAATATCACCAGGAGGAATATGCTCCTTTTTCAGCCTTATTGTATCTTTCAAAACCGATAGAAAAATAAGATAAAAGAAGGCAAGAATTATCGGGGAGAAAACTAGTATTTCTTCAAATCCCAATGTGATACTGCCGATTGGGGTCCCTACATCACCAATTCTCTTAGTGATTGAAGAAATCAAACCCTCTGTGTTTGATATATCGCCTTCGGTTTTATCTATGTTAGATTTGAAAGACACCAACAAATCCTTAAGCGATGCTTGATTGGACTCTAGAGAATCGTTTGATTGAGTATCAGGGTTTCCCAAAAAAATAGAAATGGTTTCTCGAGGTACATCCTTTTCGAAAAAGGTTTTGGTGACACCATATAATTGCTGTGAAACAAGAAGGGTGGATTGAATTGTATTAGAATTATTTATTAGAGAGTTGTAATTATCGAGCAACTTCTGCTTGATTAGAGTTATTTTTGGTGCGTAATTGATATCCCAGTTGCTCAGGACGGATTTAAAACTTGAAGATAAAATTGACTTGCTTTGGTTGTTAATTAAATAATTATACTCATTCTCGGCCATAAGTCGAATATTGCATTTGAAAAATTCGCCTGTAATTTCTATTTTGTCACATTCCGGGTAAATGCTTTGGCCGCTCAATACTAATTCATTTATTCTAGAAGAAATATTTTTAAAATCGTTGTCTATCAATGGTTCTGCAATTTTTGCATAATTTTGATAATAATTTATAAGACTGTTATTAAAACCACTAAAGCGACTAAATTCATTTTGAAATTGATCCTTTTCATCTACTAGAATGTTTAAATGTTCTAATGATAGATAGTAAGGCAAAATAACAAACAAAAGTAATAGTATAGATAGTCCAAGCATTAGCATAAAAAGTCTATTTGTCAAAACGGATTTTTTTATGTATTCATCTCTAAGCTTAGCTACATCTTCGGGCCTGGCCAAGTACAATATTTTATTAATTGGTTAATTAATTAAGATATCTACAGAAAGATATTTCCTTTGGGATTTATATCTAGATCCTAAAGAGCCCAACATTGCATTGGCATTCTTCCTCATAGTGTAAAAAAAATAATGATACCATAATTGGATTAGTTAATGATTTTGTAGGCTGATAACTAGAAACGCTGAATGCAAATGGCCTAAATAAAGTTCAAAGACTGATTTGATTTGTAGATAATTTATCCTATTATCAAATTTAGAATTTAATTTACCAGTTCTAATTTGATCAAATACGTAACAAGTAGAATGCTATGCGGATATTAAGCAATAAATTGTGATAAATTGACGTATATGCCAACCAATACGTGGACAACCTAGATAACTTTCTAGTCATTAGATCTCTTGCGTAATTAGCCAAAACAGCTATATTTCCTTCAGTCTCATACAAACCTGTACTTTCTTTGCTAT
>JBBRRF010000177.1:0-4349 GCA_038200885.1 Candidatus Nitrosocosmicus sp. | reverse complement strand
AGCAAAACCATCAGTGCAGGGAGCCCATACAGTAATTGTGACAAAGCCAATCCCAGCATATAGGTTATGGAAGAAACTGGAGAGGCAACAAATACATCTTGCATTTTATATTCAATTTTGTAAAATGAAATATCTTGACCTAAAGCCAATCCATAGCCTACCAGTGCCATAACCAGACTCCCAGCAACGGCAAACTGTACATATTCACCACTACTTACTACAAATAATATAAACAACAATGAAAATGGAGAAATAGCCGTGAATATTAGTGACAGTGGATTCCTTCTTAACCAAAGGAA
This sequence comes from Candidatus Nitrosocosmicus sp., assembly GCA_038200885.1. Lineage (GTDB taxonomy): Archaea > Thermoproteota > Nitrososphaeria > Nitrososphaerales > Nitrososphaeraceae > Nitrosocosmicus. The sequence continues at coordinate 4,050 of JBBRRF010000177.1, read as the reverse complement.
TCCTGTCATATACGCAATGATAAAGATTTGTTTGGTCACTACATAGTAATTATTAAGAATATTCATGACTAAACTACGTTTTCGGTCTAGAGAGATATATATTAACTAATGAAAACTCACAAAGGTTTTAGTTAGGTTGTTAAGGAAAAGGTATATTTCTCAATTCGATTCAACTAAGAAGTGAGATTGAGATCTATTACAACCCACAGAACAATAGATGGCTCATCAATTTCCATTTCCTTGAAACCACAGTTAATCGACCATATTAAACTCTTAAAAAGAACAGAAATGCCTTCTAAAAAAAGGATTAGAAAAAATGCTGAATATGGAACAGATGAAGAACCCAAAAATGATGAGTATCAACAAAGACCCAGTTTCTGGATTGAAGGTTATGGCTGCTCAGCTAATTTTGCTGATTTAGAAATGATGGCGGGACAGCTAAGACTACGAGGATTCAGGTTGGCTGAGAATCCAGAGAACTCTAATATTAATTTGATAGTAACCTGTTCAGTAAAAAATTCTACCGAACATAAAATGATTCATCGGATTAAGTATTTGACTAATACTAATAAGCCTTTGATTATCGCTGGTTGCTTGCCGGCAGCCGATGAGAGTTTAGTAAAAATGACCAATTCCTACGCCAGCATAATTGGACCAAATTCTATTGATAAGGTAGTCGAGGTCGCTCATGCAACATTGTGTGGACAAACTGTGTCAAGCCTAGAGAAATCAAATATCGAAAAAATAAATATACCCAAGTTCCAGATCAGTCCGATAATTAGTATCATTGAAATCTCATCTGGGTGTCTAAGCGAATGTACCTTTTGCCAAACAAAGCTTGCAAAGGGTGACCTTAGGAGTTATAGAATTGGTCAAATAGTTAAACAAATAAGAGAGGATTTAGAACATGGGAGTAAAGAGATTTGGCTTACATCTACGGATAATGGATGTTATGGATTGGACATTGGGACTAACTTAATAAATTTGTTAAGGAGCTGCGAAAAAATAGAACAAGAATTCAAGATAAGACTCGGAATGATGAACCCAATGTATCTGAACAGAATGATAAACGATCTATCTATGCTTTATTCAGAAAGTAATAAGCTTTTTAAATTCATCCACATCCCCATCCAGAGCGGGAGCGAAAGAATCTTAAGGAAAATGAAAAGAGGACACACGGTTAATACCACGAAAGATCTTATCACGAGATTGAAAGACAAGATTCCAGAAATCACAATTGCAACAGACATTATTACCGGATTCCCAACAGAGACTAATGAGGATTTTGAACAGACTTTAGATTTAATATCATTTATAGATCCCGATATTGTTAATTCATCGAAATTCAGTTCTAGGCCCGGAACTGCCGCATCGAAATTAAAAACGGTCGATGACGACATAATTTCAGCTAGATCAGAAAGGCTGCATAATTTAATCAAGGCAATAGCAAAAAGGAGAAGTTCCAAGTGGATAAATTGGGAAGGAGAGATCCTCATTAACGAAATTGAAAACGGAAAGTTGAAGGGTAGGAATGATTATTACAAATCAATAATTCTGGAAGGTGATCCTGATGAGTCATTTTTGAAAGGGAAGACCCAAACCAACTATCATTCAAGAATACAAGAATCAAAGGTCTATCACAAATACACGGATCAAAAGGAAGAAAATATCGTTATCAAAACTGGTCCCTATAAGAATAGCAGATTATGTTTTGACAATCCTTTCATAGGCAAGAGGGTCAGAGTCAGAGTAATAGCCTATTCAAATCATGTCTTAAGCGCTATTCCGGTTTAGTCTACTCTCACTAGTGGTCACGCAACATTTTTATCTATCGACTTAGGTTTGTTAATGACGATTGAAGAATGCTAATACTATGAATACATGTATTATCGGTGTTGGGAATGCAGGGATAAAGATAACAACTGAAGTATTGAAAAAAGTAAATTTAGATTATCTTTTTTTGGAGAATCATTCCTCGAGCGGCCTAGATTTTGATAATAAAATTGAAATAACTAATCCGTCCAGAATCAATCCATCACTAGACCAAATTAGAAAAACATTATTGGAAGCAACAGAAGATATTTTATCAAAGGTTAACCAATACCAATTTATCATCATTGTTGGAAACTTGGCTTCCAAGTTTGGCTCAGCAGTATTGCCAGTTTTAGCTCAAATGCTAAAGAACAACATAAATAAAGAGATAATTTGCTTAACTATACTTCCTTTTGGATTTGAGAAAGAAAAGTTATTTCGTTGCGGAGTATCTCTTTCTTTCTTATGTAAATTCGTTAATAGTGTAGTAGTAATTGATAACAATGCAATAATAAGGAATGATAATGATATTTCCATTGAACAATGCTACAAGATTACAAATACAGCAATAGTCGATATAATAGTTCAATCGGTGACCAAGAGTTTTCCAGAAAAATTAAATTTTGTTGTTTCTAATAAATCTACAAAAGGCATAAAGAATGCCTTTATAGAAACAATGGCTAAACTAACACAAAAAATCGATATTAGTAGTATTCAAAAATGCTCTCTCTATTTGTATCAGCCTACTGAAAAAATTTCAATAATGAAAAATGTAATAGAGACAGCCAATAATTTACTTTCGGAAGCTGAACAAGAAGTAAACATACTAGAAGAAGGGAATGATATTACCAAATGTCATATCTTGGTGAAAACAAATAAAGACATTGTATCAGGATACGATCCACTGAACTTTTTGATTCCAAAGAAAAATATTTTAGATTTTGAACCTGAAATAGCAATGGATGATATTCAATTACCTTATTTCAAAGATATTGAATCAGGATTTGCTTTAGTTAACAAAAGATCCAATAATTGATTTTGATACTTTAAAAAGAAATAAAATCTAACTATGAAACCACAGTCTGGGATGTTTTTATTTCTGAAAATGTTGATGATTCCAAACATAAAAAATTATTTGAATAAAATTCAAGAATTCAAGATTAAATCATGTCATTGCTATTTCTTTTTTTCCGCTCCGCTCTCTTCAATTGCAACACTGTCATCTTCCACTTCGACCTTTTCTGACGTTTCAGTTTTAGTTTGAGAATCTGATTCGATGACAATATCCTCATATAGAGAAACTATAACCTGATCGTCTTCATCTTTCACAATTCTAACCCTCACCTTTCGTGGGGGATTAGTTTTACCTCTTTCCCAAATGTATCGATTCAGATCTTGATCAATCTTAATTTGCGAGCTTTTCATATGTTTTATAGCGAATTCTTTAATCATGTTAACTACTCTATCTGTTCTCTTATGCTTTGGCGTTAACCATGCTTTACTGAAATTTATTGTATATATTCTTGCGAGTGTATCCTCAACTGTTGACATTTTACATTATCTCCCTTTTTATCCTATATTCACATCTGATCTGCGCCATGACCTTCTCTTTGGATTTGTTCTAACATGTCGGTGTGTCCGAATAATAATCCAGGCTGGCACCGGTCTATTTTGCTTAATTTTCTTCAATAGTCTTATTTTTCTGGTCGTACTTTTACGGGCAGCCATGATATCTTCTTTTACAATGCTACCTATTTTTAAGTGTTAACATACAATAACGGCGACAATGCGAAATTCCATTGTGCTCGCAGTAAATTGCGGTAATGGTAAACTATTGAGATATGATAAGTATTTGCCTACATGTGACTAGCAAAGAAAAAAATTGTTTTCGTTGTGCTCTGTTTCCTAATTCTTTGTCTTTCAATCATTTCCATACATGTTCCGCTATATTCTGCTAAACAGCTTATACAGCGATACCTTTATTATCATCTCTTTTACCATGCTTTGAAATCTAGTAGCAGATACATACTCACCAAATGTTCTCTTTATTGTTGAAAATGCTGTCTCAGCCATCCATCTATGACCGTATTTCCTTTTCTTCTTCCATTTCAGAAGATCCTTTTCTGTCTGCAATATTACTTCCTTGATCCTTAACCTGTTGTTTCTAATTGAAACAATAGAGTTCTTTCTCACCTTTATTCCGGGATTGATCTTTTTCTCCTCAAGATTTTGGAAGTT
>JBBRRF010000176.1:0-4387 GCA_038200885.1 Candidatus Nitrosocosmicus sp. | reverse complement strand
TTTTTTTCATAAGAATATTATATTATATTTTACTATACAATATTTAAATTTTGACTATTACTTTGAAGCAACCGTCAAATCTGGGCAGATCTCCACACAACTAGTCTTGTTTTGATTCAAGATGCAGGTTTGTTGTATGATCCATACAATTACTATTCATCCATCTATTCATCCATCCATCTATTCATTATCTTATGTGTAAAATATAAGGTTGGGTTGGGTTGGGTCGATTCTATAGAAATGAATCGTTTTATTTGTTCAATTAATTGGACTTTGATGATTTGTCCCTCGCTCAAAAGATAAAAGTAATACATTTGGTTTCACATATGAAAACACGGTATTTGTAATGGAAATAATTCAGTAGAAAGATCCTTTGATAAATCTATAACTGTTTTCAATTTTTATATAGCTATATTGAGTAATAATATAGAATTGAAATCTTAAATGGCGTCTTCATCTCCTTCTTCTGATCCAATCCTTAAAGTCGATCGAATTTACAAAAGTTATGCTTCGACAGCCGGAGAAACACCGATACTAAAAAATATCGATTTTGATGTTAAAAAGGGAGAATTTGTGGCTATTGTAGGTCCCTCCGGTAGCGGTAAATCTACACTTCTAAATATACTAGGGACCTTAGATCGACCTACAACTGGAGATATTTATATCAATGGTGTAGATGTATTTTCCTTAAATGATCATGATCTGGCTTATTTAAGAAACAATGCGATTGGATTCATTTTTCAGTCTTATAATTTAATTAACAGGGCTTCTGTTTTAAAGAACATTGAAATTCCATGTATAATATCAGGATTAAATAAAAAGGAGCGGTTGGAAAGGGCTTCAAAAATCATGGGATTGCTTGGAATTGAGGACAAAGGCAGTTTCAAACCATTTAATTTGAGTGGTGGTCAACAACAACGAGTTGCAATCGCTAGAGCACTAATGAATAATCCCTCCATAATTTTGGCTGATGAACCTACCGGTAACTTGGATACTAAAACAGGTAATGAAGTATTTAATTTGCTCAAGATGTTGTCTAATAAGTACGATAGGACCATAATAATGGTCACGCATAATCCTGAGTTGGCAATTAAAACCGATCGTATAATATATCTCAAGGATGGTGAAATAGAACGGGAAGAAAACATAGTTACCTGAAATATTTTTCGTATGAATTCAGCCATGTATCTAAGCAAATCTATATTTTTTCATCATATCTTAGATAACTTTAAGTCTATTTTGTTGTATATAAAAACAATTATTGTGATGATTACGATAACACGGATAAAAGATCTGATGACACAAAATATGAAGACAAGAAAGAATCATCAGATTTATAAATTCACGTTAATTAAAGATAGAATCCGTCTATTGTGTCAGTTTAATTTCAGTTTAATCCTAAATACCACTTTTTTCTTGATGATATACTTTATGAAAGTTTTGCGATGCTGTCCTAGTAGTTCACCACCACAAATAAGGTGTGGATCTAGTTATGAACGAGTAGTTAGTAGGGACAGAGTCTATGGACATTAAGGAAATATTTGTTCTATCATTTCAGGCACTGAAAGAGAGAAAAATCAGGTCTCTTCTGACCATTCTAATGGTTATGGCGGGAACCAGTCTACTAGTAGCAGTAAATGGTGTAGGAGCAGGGTTTACTGAATTTTTTAATAAACAGTTTAGTAATTTAGCTCCTAACATTTTGTTTGTTACAAGTGGCCAAGAACAGGGTTCAGGTACTGTTGGCTCCACCGGAGGAGGCGGAGGAGGCTCTGCTGGTTCCAAGATCACATTAAATGCAGCAGTCATTAACAGAATTGATTCATTGTCCTTTATCGAAGAAGTTATACCATCTTATCAGTCTCAGGTATTGATCAAATCTAAGGGTGAAGATAAAAAACATGCAGCACTATCTATAGATCCAAATAAATTATTTGTAATTGCACCGACCCTTGATTTACAGGAGGGGTCTCAAATAAAACAAAATGATCCATCCGCAATTGTAATAGCAGAAAATATTGCCAAACCTCCTGGAGAAGACAATCCATTTATAACATTGGGTGAGACAGTAGAATTAGAATATTCATTTATTGATGACACAACTGGTAAACAAGATACAAAATCAAAGAATTTTTTGGTTACCGCAATAATGGAATCGACGGGTAATCCAACAATAGACAATGCAGCAGTCATTAACCTGGATGCCGGCGATTCCCTTTTTCAAAAATCAGGCAGGTATGACTCTTTATTTGTAGTAGCATCATCCAATGAATTAGTAGATGTGGTTGAAAGCGAAATTAAGAAATTGTATGGAAATGATATAGGAGTAACAACAGTAAAAGCCATACTCAAGACCATCGAGCAATTTACAGGCGGGATTACATCCTTCTTGTTGAGCATAGCCATCATCTCATTAATAGTTGGTGCAGTAGGTATAATTACCACATTATATACTTCCGTGATTGAAAGAATCAGAGAAATAGGTACTTTAAAAGCAATAGGTGCACAAAGCTCTAACATTTTAACAATGTTTGTTTTTGAAGCTTTGATAATAGGTATGCTGGGTGCAACTCTGGGCCTAATTGGAGGTGTGGGTGGAGGTTATGCACTATCTCAAGCTACTCCCAGAAATGAGGGCGACCCTCCACTCATCCCCCTTTTTTTTATGAGCGATATGATTACCGTATGGATAATCTCTGTTGTCCTAAGTGTAATAGCAGGATTGTTGCCAGCTTGGAAGGCATCAAAGGTAAGTCCCATAGAAGCGTTACGACCAAAAACCTAGATGATATATTTGGGTCCAAAATCACTAAAGGATTCATAAATAACCGGACTCGTTCTAGGATTTTGAATGAAAAAAATAATACTAATTTATATCAAATGTTCTAAATATTATCCCGATGGCTTTAAAACTTAAGTCTTTATACTGTACTGGTCTATTGACAGTGTGGACCTGCTTGTTGATTATATTGATCACCCAGTCCAAGTCATTTGATATTGAATTGACTAGTGCTCAGACTCTAAAAGATCCGAACCTCAGTTTGCAACCAGTATACAGTGGTTTTACGTCGCCTACAGGAATGGCATTTCTTGACGATTCTGGAAAGAAAATCATAGTAATCGAAAAAAAAGGTAACGTAAAATTAATTTCAGATGGCATATTACAGGATACTCCGTTGAAACAATTTGACGTCAATTTTGAAAGTGAACGCGGTTTATTAGGAGTGGAAGTAATGAAAGGAAATAACACTTCACTAGTTTTCTTTTATGTTACCGAAAACGACGTTGATCAAACCGCGACAGACCTCAATGAGAACTTGCGTAATAGAGTATACAGTTTTGAATGGGATGGTACTGATCTTATTAATCAAAAGTTGATCTTAGATTTGCCCGCCATACCTGGACCAAATCACAATGGTGGTAAGATAACTCTAGGCAAAGACAACAATCTTTACACTATAATAGGGGATTTGAACCACAGAACTAAATTACAGAATTTTGAGAATGGAGGAGATCCAGACTATACTGGTTCTATTTACAGGATTGATCCACATTCAGGTTCTGCACCTGTCGATAATCCCTTTGTAGGGAGCGATGTTCCAAATATTGATAAAACTTTTGCATATGGTATTAGAAATTCCTTTGGTCTTACGGTAGACCCGATTACTGGAGATGTTTGGGACACTGAGAATGGTCCCTCCTTTTCTGATGAAATAAATCTGGTTGAGCCGGGATTTAATAGCGGTTGGAGATCGATAATGGGTCCAGCTGCATCAGCTGACGAAATAAAAGATCTTGTGTTCCTTTCACCCAATTCTAATTATTCAGATCCAGAGATAAGTTGGCTTGAGCCCACTGCGGTCACAGACCTAGAATTCATCAATAGTACCAACCTAGGACCTGACTACACCAACAATATTTTAGTAGGAGATCATAATAATGGTAACCTGTATTTTTTTAAATTAAATGACCAAAGAGACGGATTGGAAATACAAGACGCTGTTATTGATTCAGAGGAAGAATTAAATAATTATATTTTAGGAACAGGGTTTGGCAGCATTACTGATATACAAACAGGTCCAGATGGAGATATGTACATCGTTTCCTTAAAGGGTGGAAATATATATAAAATCTCTTAATTTTTTAGAATTAAATATTTATTATATTGATTATCACTAATAAACATAAATGAAAAAAGAATTCATAGTTGCCAAAATTGAAGCATCCACGGATGGTTCTCCTTATATATACGTATCATTCAAGGATCCAAATGAATATTTAAAATCTAGTGATAAACAAATGAATCCTTTTGGTTCCAATGTAATGGCTTTTAATTCTCCAGAAGACCTTATGAAGAATCTGCCTAAAGCCATGTCAAATATCTCTA
>JBBRRF010000175.1:0-4403 GCA_038200885.1 Candidatus Nitrosocosmicus sp. | reverse complement strand
GGTGGAGGCGCAGTAAGCGATGCCCCTACTTTCAAAGTAACCATGAAAGAATATGACGATCTAAAGATCAAAGTTGGGGATAAAGTAGTTATAGATATTCAAAGATATGAACAAAATGATACCTAATATATCATAACAATCAAAAAAGATGGGCTTGGTCCCTAAATATTTCTGTGAACAAAAACACTAAAGTGTAGCAGTATTTGCTTCATTCCTTGCGTCCTTAGTTAATCACCATTCTCTAAATCATTTTGATTCCTTGTTTCAATTTCGAATAATTCATGTTGTTTTTTGTCTTCTAGGGTAGTCAACACCGCTCCGCAATCGAAGCAAAAATAGTTTGAAGTTAACCTTGTCTTCAGATCAGCACTGGTGAGATTTTCCTTATCAAGAATCGCTGGACCTTTAGCAGCAAGCGTCCCATCCAAATTTTCCTCATGGGCTTTAATATCACGACTAGTTTGATTTTCAACTCGAGTAGTTTGATCATTATTTACTTTTACAGTATTATCGATGTTACTGTTTTTATCCGAACTTGTTTCGTTCAATTCCACTTTTTCCCTCGGTTCATGTGATAACATGGTACCATATCAATGATTTTATATATTATTTACCTTGAGTGATTTAATCGTAGAAGTAACTAGTATCAACAAATATTTTTTTTCTTGTTGTTCTTGCATTTGCACTATGAATCAACCCTGGAGATCTCATTTGAGCTGCCATATACGGAATCAAACTACAAAGTTCAAATCATTTTCCAAAGTCATACCTTGTGTTCTTGGTACTATTAATGTTTATGAATTCTGCCAATTTGCGTTCTTCATCATAGATGATTACACAAGGATCGTCAGTAGTTTTTTTAGAAAAGAAATTCCTGTTCAAAACTCCGGGGTTCAACACAAGGGTTTTTCCCATTTTTTCAATTCTTTTGATATGGGTATGACCGAGTATTAAAATGTCGAATAGTTGACTTTCCGCCAAGGATTCTGACAAGTCAGGGTTTGTTCCATGATATATGCCTATTTTTTTTGATGAAATTAGGAGTTTTCCAAATTCGTTTAGAAATACAGCATTTTCAATTTCATCGAACTGTCTTGTGATACCCATTAATTCCCCATCATTGTTCCCCCGAACCCCATAAAATTTTGTTTCTTTGTCTAATTTCTTGAATAAACTAATCATACCGGGGTAAACGTAATCGCCTGCATGAAAAACATGGTCTACTTTCATCAAGTTAAAAATATTTATTGCTTTTTCAGTATTTTCAATATCATCGTGGGTATCTGAGATTACGCCGATTTTCACTATCAATAGTTTTTTAATCATCATAAAAAATCTTGTGATTTTCTTAAGTGACAACTGGTAAAACAACATTCAAGAAACAACTTAGAAAAATACAAAGTATCAAAATATTGAAATGAGTACGTGTCAAGTAGTTCTGGTATTCTGTAGATAGCAATTGCCAAATACTTTTAATTTCTCAAGTTCATAAATTTTGATTTATTTTTTTCAATAGAATCCGGGTTTTATATTACAGGGGACCAATGGAGAATGGAGAATGGAGCACATACTTCAGGACTGTTCTTTCACGTAAATAGAGGATTTCTGGTCTGATCTTTGAATGATATAAAAAGCATGGCAGGAAATTATAAGAGCCGCAAGAGTCATTTTAGTTGCGAAAACTAAATTCCAGGGTGTTTCAGGGTTAGGATAACTTATATTAATTTCATCAAAATCCAAAGAGTTATTGATTGTATGTACAGTAATCAACGCTCCCCACACAGTAAAATTGTAAGTAAATTCATAAGCTGCAATGACTATCAAGATAATTGCTAATACAGATAATACAGATCGAACTATGTGGGGTGTATTTTGTACTCTGCTATAACCGATTTTGGTAACACAAAACCATGTGATAACTGAGAAAATTACAAGATAGGTAACCAATTTGCCAGATCCATCAAAGATTAAATCGTTCTTTACGATTGTTTCGCCTATATTTAGTGCACCGGTTTTATCATATTCCACCCAACTCCAATACATTCCAAACATTGTTATATACAGCATCATAAATGCTGAAAAATAGAAAAATACTATGTAAACAAAACGTGAATCGATACTATGAAAAAAATTGGTCAACATATTATTCATGCGTAGTACTGTTAGATAAATTGTAACGAATATAAAATTAACTTTATTGATATCAAGGTTCATGGATACTTTTGATGTGCTTTAATAATCGCATAGCATCTCTTTCCTTCAAACTCTTTTTATTATTCAGGACAAAACCTCTAAAACTTTCAACCTGAGAATTGATTTCAGGATACTTTAATTTACATTTGTCCAAAATATCTTCGTACGTCCTATAAGGAAAATATGTCTGTTTTGATATTTTAAGGATCGACCTTCCGGTCCTATTGTCTATGATCTTGTATTTTTGAGCCAAAAACAAATTGTATCTAATATCAATCAGTGCTTCTGATTTGTAATTTGTATAATCCGTAAACGTCACAGCTACTTCATCATCAGACTCCAAGATTCCATCCCTAAAAAGTCTAAAAATTTTTCCTATTCCTATCATCCCGTATTTGCCAAGTTCGACTGCCCGAAGTGCACCCAAACTCGATGATCCAAAAACCTTCACATTCCTTTTTCTAACTAAATTATATACTTCAATTGGTGTAGGGGGGTAATCCTGAAGAAAATATCCGTCAACCAATCCAACAATATCAATTTCTTTTAGTATTAACTGAAGCAGGTCCCCTTTTTTAGCTGGTGGTCGGTAATCTGCGTCTAGAATTTTTCTTGCTTTTTCCCTTGATAGAGACGGTCCTAAAAATATTATAGGTTTGGACCTAACCATTTTTTAACACTTTCCTTGGCTCTTTGACCGATAACTGCTTTATGTATTTTGAATGTTTCCAATCCAGGGACAATGACTCTAATAACGGGTATATTTAATTTTGAATTAGTCAAGTTTACCACAATAGCTTTCTTTAGACCTCTTGCTTTTAAACTACTCAGGATAAGTTTTATGTCATCTAATATATCATCATAGGTAAATGTGTGAACATCTGAAAATGATTTCGTTTCTTTTGACTTTATGAATTGCCATGATCTGTTTTCATCACTATTTTCAGGATCATATTTCATCTTTCTTAGATCATCCCTCGAACCTTGAATATTAGCTGCTCTTGATTGGGATACTTCTGTTATAGCCCTCATCAGTGCAATTCGTGCATCTGGATGAGTTCCATGACCTTCTACCAAATATCCATACTCATGATTAACCCACTCGGCACTACTTGCTATGAAAGTTGGAATTCCGAGGTCAGAAGTAATATCCTTTACTGTCAAGGGTATTTGAGAACTTCTAAACCTATTGATGACTCTCTTAATAGGAACGTGTTCGATACTGTTCAGATCAATTTCTGGATAAATAGAATCATCATCCATAAAGTTCTTTGAGTCAAATGACTTTAATTGAAAACCCTTTTTTACAAGCGAATTTTCAACAGTTTTTAATATATGATACTGAAATGCACTAGAAGTGAATTCCGCCAAGCTCACTGCGTCCCTTTCTACAACTTCGCATAGGGCGTGACAAATTGCTTCTTCGATTACATTCCCAGAAGCCAATCCATTTGTATGGAAGAAGGAGTAAGGATTTATTGATGGCGGCGACGGAGTATATCTGAAAATTGATAATGGCGCAGGCACCAATACTTCGGTGTTATTTAATAAATCATAACCGATACAATAGTCCATTATCATTTCTTCATTTAAGTGGAATGAAACTGGTTCCACTACTTCATCATATTTTAGAACAGTATAACTTTGAGATAATTCTTTAAAAGTGCCCCTTTGAATTTTTCCGTCGAAATTTGCAGGTAATGATGAAAACCTTTCAATGCTTTCCATAATAACACTAGCCCTTGCATGGTTTTTGGTTGGACCCTTACCGCTATATACCCAGATGTAATCCTCAGTTCCTGGTAATACGGCTGAAAAATTAGGTATTTTAAGCCTATCCATATTTGTAATATCTGCAATTCTTGTAATCCCAATTTCATGAATCAAGGAATTTACTTTTTCTAATGTTTGTTCTACTGACTGGATTCTAGATGTACCCATCGCATTCCATTTTTTTCGAGATTTCAATAATAATTGAGATGTAGTTTTCAATAAGAATTTACATTCATCATTTCTATAAGATATTATTTTAATTATTGGGTTGACATGATGAAAATGCTAAATCAAACGGCATGGAGGGATTAATGGTTCATAAAAAAGAGTTGTAGAACCAAGGGACATATGTCACCCCCTCACAGCAACTGGTACTGGTAGTATGTCTTCTAGTTTAAGTGCTTTTACAAAACGTAAGTACCAACCATCATCTCTAT
>JBBRRF010000174.1:0-4431 GCA_038200885.1 Candidatus Nitrosocosmicus sp. | reverse complement strand
TTTTAATAGCAACGGTGCTTCTGTGTTATTTACGGGTTATAAAATAAGTTTGGGAATATATACAACATATTTACAATCCTTGGATATGCAAATTAGGCAAAAGACCCGGATTAGATGGTATGAAAGGATTTTATGCTCCTCTAGTTTTAAATGATGTCATATCTAGATTATGGGTAAGATCTATTTATTGATAACGTAAAAGTCAGAACACTAGAAACTGGTGAATTCATTTTCAGACCTTCATCAAAGGATACAAACACAGACCAGATAGTGGTGAAATATTTGCATTGTAGAATGACATGATGAATAATTGTCAGCGCTGGTTAGGACTTGGTTTTTAAAACAGATCCTAAAAATGTTAGTTTTCAAGTTGGGTTTGTAAACAGCGACGATGATCGTAATTTGCTGAGAAGATACAATAATTTCCTTTTGTTCAATACAGTTCCGGTTGATTACATATATCGGTAATTTGATGTTGAAATAGGAAATTCAGTTCTAATGATTCCATGAAATCAGCTCCGATACCTCCAATAGGGTGAAAAGTTTCCTAAGTATTGGCAACAATCGATAGAGATGGTTGTGATTCTATCCAGTTTTTTCTCATTCAGGAGTATATAGGTTGAGCAAATTTGATTTCATGAATGAAACTTTAACGAATTTCAAACTATTTTATTATTTGTTTATGCTAACTAATTACATCCTACTTGGTTTGTTTAATTCCTGTTATGGAACTCATGATTAAAGGACTTTGATTTTAGTTTCTTCCCTGTTCCAGGTTAACAAATTATTGATGGATCTAGTCAGATAAACAAATGATAAACGGATTCCAACTCCTATCCTCTGAATGCTATTGAATCCTTTAACTGCATGTAAAAGAAGTAAGAGTTAGGCCAGATCTCTTACCCAAGCCGATTCTATCTAGCACCAGCTAATTAGCAAACGAATTTTGATTTTCTATTGGTACGTCCAAAAAGACTACCTCAGGTACTTTTGAAGGGCTATTGGTACCTAATACGCAATTAAAATTAAAATTGTTTGAGGTTTCAACACATGCATTGAAATTTTCGTTTACGTCAATAACGCCAGAATCAAATTCAAAAGTTAACTGTTTTTCTTGTCCGACCAATCCAACAAGTTCTGGATTGATCTCTGCTGTGGCACATTCCCCATTTGATGTGATAATGAAAATAGTAAGAGGACCTACATTATCAATATTTTGATTAGACAAATGGATTTCGATCTTTAGACCCATAGGGCCATCTCTCCCATTACCATTATCATTCTCATTGTTTGGAATCCCGCTTACCGAGACTTCAGGAAAACTTGAGCATTGTGTTTGAAGTGGGGATTGGGACGTAGATGCAAACGAATTCTGGATAGAGGATGCCAGAAATAAAAGTGTAAAGCAACAAATGATCAGAGCAATAGGGTAGTTCTTATTCAAAACCATGTTATTCTATATATCATAAATTATATATTCTTTCATATTTCATTCTGCAGGAGTTGGTCGGAGGTTTCCTACAATTACTTTTTAACGATCGATAACAAAGAATTTCAGTTATTACAAATACCTTAAATAGTAAAATAAACATCTCAAAAGACGTTTGTTATAATTATATTGAGGCAAAAACCTAATTGTCATATTGTACATACTCTATTTTGGTTTGATCTTTTTTTTCTGTGGTTTCTCAACAATATTTGCACAGTTCATCAATGCAGAACCTACTATTGAAGACCCCTTAATAAAGGTCGAGCTGGTAGTAAGTGGCTTATCATCTCCAACCAGTATGGCCTTTGTTGATTCTCAAAACATACTAGTATTGGAAAAAAATAGTGGAGAGGTAAAATTGGTCTCAAATGATGAGTTAAAAAAAGACCCAATTTTGAATTTAGAAGTTGATTCCACTACCTTAACCTGTTGTAGAGGATTACTTGGAATAGACATCGATAGTCAAAATGCTACTAATAGTAAGTACGTATTTCTTTACCTTACTGCAGCAGGTAAGAACAACATCCCGGTTGTAAATAAGGTAGTCAAGTACAAATGGGATGGAAGGAATCTCGCAAACCCTCAAATTATGTTGGAATTGCCTGCCACGCCTGGACCAAATCATCCGGGTGGCAAACTGGTACTAGACGCTGAGGGTAATTTATATACTGTAATTGGAGATCTCAATAATGAAGGTATCCTTCAAAATATAGAAGATAGTAAAAAACTATCAGACAGCTCTGTCATCCTAAAAGTCAATAGGATCGATGGTTCAGATCTACTTGATAATCCTTTTGTTAGTATTAAAAAAGAATTTCCCACAAGTCAGGTGGAAAAATACTATGGTTATGGAATCAGAAATAGTTTTGGTTTGGCAATAGACCCGGTAACTGGAAATTTATGGGATACAGAAAATGGGGATGAAGACTATGACGAAATAAATTTGGTATACCCGGGTTTTAACAGCGGCTGGAAACAGTTAATGGGACCCATTTCTAATAGCGGTGTTACAGAAAACGACTTGGCGATACTACCAGGCTCATATTATGGCGATCCAATTTTTAGTTGGGAACCATCTTTGGGTGTTACCGACTTAGAATTTTTTAATTCCAAGAATTTAGGAGACAAATATGAAAACAATCTTTTTGTAGGTGATATTAATAATGGCAACATATATTATTTCAAAGTAGATAGCAGTAGAACGGGCTTTGAATTTGAAAGTCCCGAAATTGAAATTGATCGGATAGCAAATGAAGAAGAAAAGAGTAAAATAGTGTGGGGTACGGGATTTGAAGGAATTACTGATTTAGAAACGGGTCCGGATGGAAACCTGTATGTGTTATCATTTGATGAATCCAGAAATGGGGATGGTAAAATATATAGAATCACTAGATAACAATAAGATTCATTCATTATGAGAAAGGTCATTATCTCGCCTCCCCCCCAGTATTACAACTCTTTCCAAATCTATTTTTCCACCTTATATTTTAGAATTACGTCAGAAACTAGGCGCCTGGTTCCTATACAAATGATTCGAATTCCAATGCCAGTACGATTTTTTCTAAATGATTATTGTGTCTCTTTTATGAAGTATGTAATACGATTTTGTAATTAGTCGAATTCTAAATCAAAACATCCAGAATTGTAAATAGAGCACTCTCAAGAGACGATATTAAAAATTTTTTAGTATTTGATAGAATTAGATATATGCAAAATAGAGGAAATAAGATATAGCGTTACTAATGACTCTTCTTTATGCATATTGATGGTCAATAGTATGGAAGTTCCCAATAAAAACTGTTATTAGACGACCAAATATAAAATTATTGAAATAGTTATAATATTGTATAATTATTGAAAGGAATTAACTTGGGTTTCAAGGAAGTTCAAAAATGGTTTGTCAAATATCATTATAGTTTTGCATTAAAAAATAGAGTACAAATATTCATTTGATGGTATTCTTACAAAGTTAATAAATTCTTTGAAATATTTAATTATTAA
This sequence comes from Candidatus Nitrosocosmicus sp., assembly GCA_038200885.1. Classification (GTDB taxonomy): domain Archaea; phylum Thermoproteota; class Nitrososphaeria; order Nitrososphaerales; family Nitrososphaeraceae; genus Nitrosocosmicus. Next base: position 941 of record JBBRRF010000174.1, on the reverse strand, counting down.
GACTGTATCTTCAAAACTATACTATATTTTTATTCTAGAATTGGATTATAGATTCTTATTATAGAATTACACGTTAAAAACCCCAAATAAATGATCATGCTACATAGTTCTGATCAAAATGAAAGTAAATTTTTCAAGGTATCAAATACTCAGAATGGTCGTGATCGCAGGTCTTATCCCAGTTAGCGCAGTTCAAGGTACCACCTTGATAAGTAATGTGTTCGCAGACAATCTCTGTTTGGGACCGTTAGCATGCAGTGCTGTGGGTTGTAGTGGCGGACATGGTGGGAACACCGGGGACGCCATAAGTGGAGATATAGGTCCTGGTGGCTCTTGTTTTGCAAAAAATCATGTGACTATAGGAGATGAGTGCGGTGGAAGTACCGGTAGTAATGAACCTAGAAGTGGAAGCGGTGATCACAGTATGAACGGAGGCAGAGGTGGAGAAGCACATAATACTATTCGTAGCTAGACTTAGGTCTTAACATTATATCAAGAATTTCAATAGTCTCTCTACAGCAGTTAATAATATATTTAACTTTTTTTTAAACTAATCGTATGGGCATTGTGCTCTTTGATCTTTATAGGAAATGGAAAATGCCTCTTCTACAATTCGAACCGTGTGTAGTCCAAACAAGTGATTACCTAACATCTATACAAATCCTATCCTTTTGCTAATTCTTATTTTCAATCTGACCTGTTCTAAATGATCTTATAAAAGGTACTGGAGCTGTACGAGTCATAATACATACAGGACCAAGAGGATATTCCGTCTATCAGTTCTGCATTTATGTTGAATCAGAACATAAAAATTAGGTTTTCTAACAAGAAAAATATCTCATAGTATATTTGGATATTCATTTGATATTAACAGTCTATCCCAAATTTCGATAGGATTATAGCTTCTTTTATGTCTCGCTAAACTATGACCCGTATCTAAT
>JBBRRF010000173.1:0-4463 GCA_038200885.1 Candidatus Nitrosocosmicus sp. | reverse complement strand
TATCATAGGATAGCAAAGAAAGTACAGGTTTGTATGAGACTGAAGGAAATATAGCTGTTTTGGCTAATTACGCAAGAGATCTACTATATACCCTTGAGGATCGACAAGATACATTCTGGGCCAATAATTATTCTCATAGGCATTCCAAATTTTATAGTCATTATCCTGTATCACTGGATATTTTATACCGTATTTTTGTAATGAAGCCTTCACATTATGTATATTTTTTTCAAATTCAAACTCTGGTGTATGAACTCCGACTATTACCAGTCCTTTATCTGCATACTTTGCGTTCCATTCTATAATATGCGGAACGGTTCTTAGAACATTAATACAACTATAAGTCCAAAAATTGACAAGGACCACTTTTCCTTTTAAACTCGCCTTTGCTAGCGGCTGACCATCATTAATATTTACGATGCTTAAGTTTTCACCAATTTTCTCAAATTCAGGTGCAATTTTATATAGGGATTTATTATCTGATGTTTTCTTTTCATCAATATGAGGTATTAATGATGCATACTTGGGAAAAATTTTCCATCCAAGTTAGTATTTGCATTAACAATGAATGGAAATGGTGAATAAATCAGATAACTAATAGTTAAAGTACATGCCATAATTACCGTTGTTAAAATAGTGATCTTTTGCTTAAATTTCAGTCACCTTTTTACCATTTCATTCTATACTAGTAGTATTTGACCTTGAACTAACATATTGGTTCCTTGTGATAGTAAATGTTGACAAGCATACAGAAGTCAACATAAATCCTATAGATATTAAAAAAGTTTGTATATCAATTAAAATTGTTCTATTTCTTGTATAATTTTTCATGTATAATGAGCCATTTATCTAATATTTAAGAAATGTGAATTCTGTAATCAAGAACTATTCGTTAGACTCCGAGTGTGAACTTTCTTGATAAAATTCCTACTGTTTTAATAAAATATTAGACTTATCCGGAAATAATATATTCATAAATAACACTTTACATCAATACATAAAGATTAGAGTTGTGGTAAAAATTCTAAAGATCATTTGTTTCACTTATTGATTTAAAAAATCCTAAACTCCTCTAACAACATCTGAGAATGTTTTCTAAATGTGGTGCTCCTTAATTGGTTGAATACTATGCTTGGTAACATAATACATTCATGAATTCAAATAGTAGTGGAATAGGTCTTAACCTCTTGATTATTACTGGATTTAGTAATTTGTTCAGGATAAATGTAAACTAATGGTTAGCATAAATAGCAAATTTGTATTACAAATATTAAATGCAAGTAGGGACTGATAGCTTTGTAGCTGCCCATGATGATAAAAGCCTCTCTATTGGCGCTGCTGAGCGTTTACAACAATTAATCGAACAAATCGAAATAGCAGATAAACTAGGATTGGATGTATTTGGAGTAGGAGAGCATCATCGCCGAGAGTTCTTGGATTCAGCCCCTACTGTTATATTGGCAGCGGCCGCTGCACGTACGCGACATATACGGCTTACCAGTGCTGTAACTGTTCTAAGCGCCGCAGATCCTGTTCGATTATTTCAAGAATTCGCGACTCTGGATCTTCTTTCGAAAGGTAGAGCAGAAATGGTTGTTGGCCGAGGTTCTTCCATCGAAGCATTTCCCCTTTTTGGACTGTCATTGAAAGATTACGATTCACTTTTTGAAGAAAAGATAGATTTGTTATTGAAAATCCGAGATAACGAGTTTATACACTGGTCCGGCAAATATAGGCCAAATCTTAACGGACAAGGAGTATATCCAAGACCATTCCAAAATCCATTACCTCTGTGGATAGGTGTTGGTGGGACTCCTGAATCGTTTGTACGTGCCGGTAACCTTGGCCTTCATCTAATGGTTGCTATAATAGGAGGGAGAACAGGTTATTTTCGCCCATTGATTGATCTCTATAGGAATGCAGGTAAACAAGCTGGACATTCTCCTGACAAATTGAAAGTAGGCATACATTCACTTGGCTATGTAGCAGATAAAACTCAAGAGGCAATCGATGACTTCTTTCCAGGCTACGCTCATACTATGACTGAGATTGGAAAAGAGCGTGGATGGCCCAGGATGACAAGAACGAGTTTTAATGCTCAGCGTGCTCCCGAAGGGGCACTAGTCATAGGCAATCCAACTGAGGTAGTTGAAAAGATCATTAAACACAGTAAAACACTAGGTGGTATCTCTAGGTTCACTTTTATGATGAACCCTGGATCGTTACCCCAAGAGAAACTGATACAAGCAACAAAGTTAATATGTACACAAGCAGCTCCTGCACTTCGTGAACAACTTGGTGACATTGGAGCAAATAACATATAACGAGTAGTAAACCTTTTCTGCTTGAATTCCGAATAGGTACCTTGAAAGTAATAGGTGCGATTGCATATACACCTCCTATGTGTAAGGAGGAGATAGATGCTTTCCTCCAAAAGAATTTGATTCTGCAAATCGGTACTATAGATGAGAAAGGTGATTCCTCTTTACCACTGATAACTTTTAGCTTTTAGCATTTTGCAAATTTGCCACCAACTTTGGCTCCAAATCATGGAGAAGCCTCTGCAATCTCTTAGGTAGCAACAGGATCTAAAGCTTTGTATGCGAATTTAGTGCCTAGTAATTATTTTTTGTTTCAGTACTTGTTGTTACTTTTAATCGTCCTTTGTAATTATCTCTCGATTATTCGATAAAAATTTGGTCTAAGTAACACCATCTCCATGATTCTCCTGGTTCATATGATTTAATTATTGGGTGCTTTGTGGCCTCAAAGTCTTGGGTTCCATGTTTATTTCTAGAATTATCGCAACAACCTACATGACCGCATGTAAGGCACAACCTTAAATGAACCCAATCTGAACCAATTTTTTCGCATTCCTCACATCCTATGGTATTTCCTTTTTTGTTTATATCCACTTGTTTAATATGCTCACATTGACTTGATCTTTGATCTAGATTTGTCATACTCTATTATTATGCCGAAATAATAATTAAATCTCCTCCTAATGACAAGAAAATTACTAACAGATGAAATCATTATTTTATCTATACAAATCATAGAACCTGCTAGAGTCACAAACAAACACGATATTTTTAACTAACAAAGGTACATTTTGCACAATATGTCTGATGCATTTCGATATACAAACACTCTATGACGAAGATGCAAAATTTGAGATCAAAAGACAATTTTAGATGGTTATCTCTTACTTTATAGGGCCAAATAGTAATCAATTCAGATAATCACATAGACATTATCTACAACATTGTATGAGCTAGAAAATCATAAACAAAGGGCAAGATTATTTTAAAGTTTGAATAATAAAAAATATGATCCAATATGTAAAATATAATAAAGTCCTATTAAAACCGGGTAAACGAGATCATAGTACCAAGGCGATCTTAGAATTTTTCAAAAGGGTTCAAGCACAAGAAAGCAAAATGAAAGGATTCATAGTAATGGATAGTATAGAAGACCCGTCTGAATCTATAATCCTTACTTTTTGGGAAACCAAAGAAGAGATGGATAGCTTTTATAAGCTGGATAATCGCCTTCTATCGGACTTGGTTGAAAACCTCAAACCCAATTTTGAAACATTACCAGAAAGAAGAGGCTATCAGGTATCTGGCCTTCAAATCTAGTTGTTAAGACAATTTGGAAATATTTGCATGGATGAATTACATGAGGCTGGGTCATAAATCATTTTAATTATATAACCTAACCATTAGTGACAAATAGTCTAACAGCCTATCATGTACTTGATCATCCTTCTTGGATTATCGTTCTTTAGTACCTTGCAGTTATAATAAACAAGTATCTGGTACAGAAATATAGACAGTAACACGATACTGCGTACCTTATCATATCCTCTTACCGGTACAGGGTCTATCCTAAAGGTCGATTTTATATGTTCAAAAAGTGGTTCTATGGATGTTCTTCTCCTTGAATAAACTACCTGACCAAGGGCCGACTGATAGAATTCTACCAGCTTCAGTCTTTCTACTGGTGTATTTTTGTATTTTCTAACAGGACAAACAAGTTGAAATCCCTTATCCATGCTAAAATCATACAGCTTCTTACCATAATATCCAGGGTCTGCAACCATAAAATGAATCTTCTTTAATATTTCTGGAGATAGATAGGATACCACATCTGGATAAACAGGTTTGTCTGATATATTTGCCGTTGTAACATCAGCTGCTAGAGGTACTACTGTAGAGGAAGGATCGGTACTGGATATAATATGCAGTTTGTATCCAAACACCCACCATTTGGTACGACTGAATCCCCATTTAGCATCTGTGTCTATCCCTGATCTAGGTACTATACTGACATACATTAGTTCGTAGATCTAAACAGATACTTTTTAATATCCAAGTTGAACCTCCTTTTTCTATAGTAGCCAGATATTGCTTGTTTAACCTGTGATAAACTAGAGTAGTAATTTGGCAATATGTTACCTT
>JBBRRF010000172.1:0-4466 GCA_038200885.1 Candidatus Nitrosocosmicus sp. | reverse complement strand
ACAAGCCCTCTCAAACGATGCCTTGTATGTAATAATCAAAGATATACAGAAAGAGAATGTAATCCACCTAGCTATAAATATTTGTAGGAAATATACAGATGGGGCTTATCTTGGTTTATGTAATTATCTTAATTGGTATAGTGTACAAGCAACCCAAGATTAAGCTGGAAAAGAATGATGATTATGAGCAGAAGAAGAATAAAATAGACAGGTACAAGAAGGTATCCCGTGCTCTTTTAAAAAAAGATACTTCTGGGGTTTGAGGATGAAACCTGGCTGTATACGAAACCCTACATTACAAGAACATACATGATGAAAGGAGAGCAAAAAGAGATCATCCACAAAGGGACCAAAGAGAAAGTCAACGCTTTCATCACACTGCTCTATCCGTATAACGGAATCAAATTCAATACAAGCAAGACCAGAAACAGTAATGATTTCATAAACCATCTAAAGAATATCAGAAGGTATGTATTAAAAAGAGGTATCAAGCGATTCATTTTAGTCATTGACAACGCATCGTTTCATATCAGTAAAAAGACCAAACGATACATGGAGACACAATCAGAATGGCTTACAGCAGTGTATCTACCAAAAAAAGCACCCTTTCTAAACCTCGTGGAAACCAAGGTTAATAGAAATCTGAAGAAAGATATTTGTGCAAATTACAGTTATGAAACAATAGATGATTTATCATGTTCTATGCGGAAGTATCTTAGAAGAATAGGATGTTGGCCCAAGATATGAGACTTAACTTACTACGAATCCGAACATAGTTTTGGTCCATGGAACAGCGGTTGATGGATCTTTCTGGAGCAAGGTAATTCCTATTCTACAGAACGCTGGATATAACGTAGTAGCCGCACAACTACCGCTTCATTCTCTAGCAGATGACATTGATACCGTAAAACGCGAAATTGGCCTTGTTGGTGGACCAGTAATACTTGTGGGTCACTCGTATGGTGGATTTGTGATAGGTAATGCTGCTTATAATAATCCTAACGTCACGGGACTTGTTTACCTTTCTGCTTTTGCTCCTAATGAGGGCCAATCATTAGGTGATTTCGTAGATCCTTCGAAGCTTCCGAAGGGATTTGCACTAGTCGATAGCGGTGGATTTATCTATGTCAATCCTGACATGTTTGCCCAAGTACTAGCTCAAGACATTGATCCGGCTATAGTCAAAGTTCTTGCTGCAGCACAAAAGCCGTACAATCCGTCTATCTCTACTGAAAAATCTGGCCCACCGGCCTGGAAACAGCTTCCTACATGGTATGGAGTGTCTGAGAATGACCGCATTGTACCACCGGATGCTCAGCATTTGTTCGCCAAGCAAATCAACGCCACTGTTCAATCTATCAACTCAAGCCATGCATCACCCATATCACATCCGGATGAGGTTGCAAAGTTAATTTTAGATGCTGCAAAAGGATCTACAAAGTAGCTAATCTAGAGGAGGAGAGTACGGTATAAATTCAAACACTGTTACTACCAAGGACGGCACTCAAATATACTACAAGGACTGGGGTAAGGGCCCGGTTGTAACCTTTTCTCATGGATGGCCACTGAATGCTGGATGCCTGGGACGGTCAAATGTTTTTTCTATCGCAAAACGGTTTCCGGGTAGTTGCTCATGACCGTAGCGGTCATGGCCGGACTACCCAAGTCTTTTGGGGAAACGACATGGACAACTATGCTGATGACCTGGCAGCTGTAATAGATGCACTTGATCTCAAGGACGTCACGCTTGTGGGTCATTCCACCGGTGGTGGTGAAGTTGTCCGCTACATGGGACGACACGGAAGTAAGAGAGTTGCCAAAGCTGTTCTCATTGGCGCCGTGCCGCCGATAATGGTCAAATCCGGTACCAATCCAGAAGGACTTCCTATAGAGACATTTGACAACATGCGGAGCAGTTTAATAAAGGACCGCTCGCAGTTCTACAAGGACCTATCTATGCCCTTTTATGGTGCAAATAGACCAAACGCCCATGTCTCTCAGGGATTGTTAGATCAGTTTTGGCTGTGGAGTATGCAGGTTGGCCTCAAAAATGCCTACGAAAGTATAAAAGCCTTCTCTGAAACTGATTTCAATGAGGATCTCAAGAAGGTCGATGTCCCCACTCTAATAATGCATGGTGAGGACGACCAGATAGTTCCTCTCGAGGACTCGGCAGTCAAGTCTGCAAAGATCATTAAAGGTGCAAAAGAAATCTATTATCCAGGTGCTCCTCACGGCCTTACTGCTACACATCAGGATAAGGTCAATACCGATTTGTTGTCATTCCTTAGATCCTAAGCTTGAAACCAAGCCATGACTATATACTACGTTACAAGGACCTCCGTATGACCGATGCCTATGTTAGTATTTATAGTAACGATATACAGCAGAATAATGGAGGGCTGAATATTGTTCGACAAGCCTGCCTTTGTCGCTGAATTCTACTAAGCCATCTGTGATGGAGACAAAATGGATAAAGGAATTCGACCTTTAGGAATGTTTTTATGATTAATGTCGCAGCATCCTCGCCGATTGGAATTTTTCCAGCGTTATCCGAATTGAGGGGGGATTTGCAGGATAAAACCACTGCAGTTAAATCAGATGTTTATTAGTTGTACCTAAATGACACAGAATGATATTAATTCTAAGTATCTAGAATTTCTGAATGAAGCATATGCAACCGAAAATGCGGCTGTAGAAAGAATAACAGAAAGAATTGATGAAACACCCAATCTAGAATTACAGCAAAGATTAAAACAACATCTTCAGGAAACTATCAGTCAACAAAACAGATTAAGTGAAATAATATTTAGGCTGGGTGGAGAACCCACAGACTCTAAAGCTCACTTACCTGAATTAAAACTACCAGTGCGTCGATACTAAAGAAAAGAATAGAGGATACTTTTAAATCAGTTACAGACGATGATAAAAATAACTCTTTACCGGAAGAAATGGAGCTACTTAGGATAAAGCAGGATATCATAATTGAATGTTCTGAAATAGTCACTTACAAATCCCTAATAGAAATATCTCAAAGAATGCCTGATCTTGAAGTAAATCTTATCGTTCCTTTATTAAAGCATAATCTAGAGGAGGAAATAAATATGCAAAAATGGTGTATGGATAACTTACCTATGGCAATAGATCGCTTGTTACCAAAGATCCTATCGGCATTTGGTAAGTAAGGAAGAGGTCAAACTTTTCATCTAGATTCTAAAGGAAGAGCAGTATCCATTAACTCTTCTAGATCTGGTGATATGTTTACTTCATTGATCGTTTTTTCGCTTCTATATTTGCGTAACAAGTACTGATTTACAAAAGCTGGACTTAATGATTTAATATTGGAAAAATCAATACAAATCTCATCATATGGAATGTTAAAAATCTCTCTTTCCAATATAGCACATGTATCTGTTTCAAACGTCAAACGAGTGGAAAGTAGATCCTTGATGAATATCACATAAATAACAGACATTGCTGCCATTTCTATTATAATACAGCTGTTTAGATTTGACTATTTCTATTGATTGTTATAAGTTGATTTCTTACTATCATTTTTAGATAAAACGGACGATGAAATTGAAATACTACACAGTTTAATGGAAATACTTTTTGAAATGAAAAATATTACAAGTTTTTCTATGTGCCCGTATTATCCTTTTCAGCATCTTGTTTATTACTGTCGCTCGATGAATTGCTAACGTTATAGTTATAGTCCTCCTCATATAACCCTGTGACGAGAACTATCGAGCCGGCTCCTTTGCATTCAATAGTCTAAATGACATGACAAAAACCATGAATATTACTGCAGCTGAAATAAGAAAAGTAGTTGGACCAATTAAATTATATAATAATCCGCCCATGATTAGCCCTATAATGCTGGCCAGACTTCCCATGCTGCTTCCAACACCCTGAATTACTCCCTGGTGGACAGTTCCCGCACGCTTTGAAAGTATAGACATAAAAGATGGCCACATAAGTCCATTACCGAGTGCAAACAAAATTAAGGCCACATAAACTAATACGGTACTATTAAACATGAACAGTGCAAAATTTATACCTAAAATGAAACTCCCAATTACTACTAGCTTTTCCTCAGAGAATTTTTGCAGAGCTTTTTTAAGCACTGGACCTTGTACTAGAATCATTACACCACTCAACACAGAATAAAATATGCCCATTTCTGTTACTGTCCATTTTAAACCTGATACTGCATGTATTGGAAAGGAGGTGTAATAGATGTTAAATCCAAGAAAGATAAAAAAATACAATACCAACAAAAAGGATATATCTTTTAATCTGAAGACGTCTAAGAATGATAGATTTTTAGGATTTGGAATCTTATAGCATTCCTTTGGTTCACAAGAGAAGACTTTTCTAATTGATTCTTTTTCTGAAATTTCGACCAGTGAAGCAGTCGTTGCAGTCGCTGTTGCTGCAGTTGCAGTCGCTGTTGTTGTTACTTT
>JBBRRF010000171.1:0-4518 GCA_038200885.1 Candidatus Nitrosocosmicus sp. | reverse complement strand
AGTATTATTGCCAATGAATTTAATGAAGCATCAAACGATCTCCATCTTTCAGCATTAATTGGTTTGGGGTTGGTACTTTTTGTGATTACTATTTTCATAAATGTTGCTGCTATCTATATAATTTCAAAAGTTTCCAAATCCTATTCTAACTTGAGGGAATAGTATGATCAAAGACGACAAAACTAAAGATTACAAATCAATAATTCCGGAACGTGTTGCGAAAAATTCCTTTAAGAGAAAGGTCTTTAATAATTTTATGACCGTTTTGTTATTTGTTTTTGTAATAATTGCGATCATACCTTTAGCCTCCATTTTGTTTGAAGTGTTTAAGAATGGTGTTGGCGCTCTAAGCTTTGAGTTTCTATTCAGTCCTCCGGGTGCATTCGGTTCAGGCGATGGGGGTATTGGTCCAGCCATCCAAGGAACTTTGATAGCTATAGGACTTGCCTCTTTGATCGGAGCCCCTGTTGGAGTTCTGGCAGGGGTGTATCTATCCGAATATTCTAGCTCCAGCAGAACATTTGCATATTTCCTTAGACTCTTTAATGATGTATTGACTGGTATTCCTTCTATCGTAATAGGAATTACGGGATATATTACACTTGTACTAACCCTCGGCTCATTTTCAATCCTGGCAGGGGCCTTTGTTTTATCTATAATAATGATTCCTATTGTTGCAAGGGTCTCTGAAGAAACATTGAAACTAGTACCAAACACTCTAAGGGAGGCAGCTTATGGTCTAGGCCTTCCAAAGTGGAAGGTGGTATGGCATATTGTGATAAAGGGATCCAAAAGCGGTATATTAACAGGCATCGTACTTGCCGTATCTAGAGTCGCTGGTGAAACGGCACCATTAATAATGACCATTTTAGGAACAAGTCTATTTTTCAGCGGCTTTAATTCCCCTGTTGATGCATTACCTTTGAGAATCTGGCGGTTGGCCTCGCAGCCATATCCATCAGCTCATGAACAGGGTTGGGGTGCTGCATTGGTGCTTATATTACTTATATTGGCATTAAGCGTTGCCCTGAGGATGTTTGCACAAAGAAGGAGTACGTTTAAATCGGCTACGTGATAATATATCTACCTTATCTATATAATACTATATATTTCATATAGAAAACAAATATTATGATTTTTTGATTAACAAAGATATCTCGTGGGTAACTTGGACAACTCCTTAAAGTCTTCTATTAAAGATGAAATTGATGCTATTTCAGAGTACGCTAAAACCAAGGCCGAAACTGATACTACTACTACTACTGAAGATGGAATTTCACCTTCTAATAAATCTGAGACTGGGCGCAATTTTGATTCAGAACTCAAAATAGAAAATCCTAAACTATCAATCCAATCTTTGAAAGCCTGGTTTAGTGGCAAACTAGCTTTAAAGGGTATTAATCTTGATGTTAAGGAAAACTGTGTCACCGCATTAATCGGTCCATCTGGATGTGGTAAAACAACCCTATTAAGATGCATTAATAGGATGCATGATTTAACCCCAAATGCAACAGCTGACGGCAAAATTATTTTAGATGATCTAAATATTTATGACAAACAATCAGATCCTGTCCTTATAAAACGACGAATGGGGATGGTCTTTCAAAAACCAAATCCATTTCCTACTATGAGTATATATGATAATGTAGCTGCTGGCTTGAAACTCAATGGCATTAAGGATAAAAATTTGATAAAGGATATAGTTCACGATAGTTTGAAGGGAGCTGCATTATGGGAAGAAGTAAAAAATGATCTTGATAAACCAGGAATAAGTTTGTCTGGTGGCCAACAACAAAGACTTTGTATTGCCAGGGCCCTTGCGATGCAACCTGAAATTCTCTTGATGGATGAACCTACTTCTGCTTTAGATCCTATTGCATCTTCAAAAATTGAAGAGTTGATGAATGATCTTAAGAAGAATTTGACTGTGATAATTGTAACTCATAATATGCAACAAGCGGCCAGAGTTTCGGATTATACTGCATTTATGTATTTAGGAGAGTTAATCGAATTCGGTCCAACCGATCAAATATTTAAGTATCCAAAGAAAGAGTTAACTGAAAGATATATTTCCGGCAAATTCGGATAGGCTTATTTATTAAGTTTTTAACGTTTTAATCAAAGTGGTACGATTACTTGATTTGGGGCTAACTAAGGTTAGCAGCATTATTTTTGATATGGCTAGTTTAGCTGAAAATACAGTGTCCAAGGCTATTACATCCTATAAGGATGATGATACCTCCACAAAAAATCAAATATTTAAGTCGTCTGCAAAACTGCGTTTTCTTCAAGATGAAGTATCGGAATTATGTATAGAACTGATCGCTAGATTCCAGCCTGTGGCAACAGACTTGAGGTACATAAAATCTTGCATGGAGTTATCTTACGTTTTTTCAAGATTCGGTAGATATGCTTTTGATATTATTACAGTATTAGAAATTCTTGGACCATTAGAATTGTGCGATAAGTCTTCAGTAATGCGCATGTCAAAACTTGTTTTAGAGATGATGGATCTTGGAATATCTGCATTACGATTACGGGATAATTCTATTTTAGCCAAAATTTATGAAATGGAGGAAATGGTTGATGTGTTATACAAAAAAAGTACGCGTGAATCATCTCAAATTGTCACCGCAAATAATTATTCAGATAACCGATGCAATATCTCCACCGCTTTAATTCTAAAATATTTGGAACGCATTTCTGATCATGCATGCTATATTGCAGATTCAGTTAATTATATTGAAACTGGTATGGCTAGTCCAAGAAGATAGATAACTTCGCTTTTATGGTAATTTTTTTCTATCAAACGTCATCTTATATTCATCTTCACATTAGACTTTTATCATGTTTCTTCACTGAAAAAGTATGAATCACATCGTATTACATCATACTCACATAAATTAACCATCGGATTTTCTCATCGTCAATTTAATTATTATCAAATAAATTTAACTATCTTGATGAATTGGATATATTGAATAGGTTTGAATAAAAGCAATAATAAATGCATAATATGTGGATGCTCTGGTCATTCACTTTTCGGCTGTTTTTCTCATTGGACGGGTCATAAGAAAAATAACGGTATGTGTAATAAACACTAATCACTAGTCTCTTACTTCAATTCATAAAGTGCTATCACTAGTTTTAACAAAATTTTTTCGTTAGTGGTCTCTGCCAATGGTACAAAATATTTCTGAGTTTCTTCCTTAATTCTTGCTATTTTGTCCTTCCTTCTTGAATTTTTCAAAGATCGAAGTTCATCTAGTCGTTCAGCCAGTATAATGTTTTTTATCATGCTGTCTGATTGCTTTATTTTGCCAAACTGTTTTTCTATTTTTGATTCTTCATTTTTATTGGATTCTAAATTGGAATATTTGCTAAAAAATGATACTGTTGTAAATGTTTTTTCGCTAATTTCTTTTTTTATGTAGTCTTTCGTCTCTTTGGATACTTCTTGTTTATTGAAAATATCATGAAGTAGTGCAGAACAAACCAGATCGGAACTATTTGAGTTCATCTCTTCGTTTAGAATTAATGCTACTCTTAGTGAATGATTTATTTGAGGTTCAATTTTATCGTATTGATATTTTCTCGTCATGCTACTGTAAATCCTCAATGCTAATCCGAAGGCTTTCGAAATTTTTTCTACTTCGTTCATTGAATCCTCAAATGGTTTTAATAATTTGGTAAATCCTATTTTAATGAAATTATTTTTATTATCATTATCCTTAGACATTTCTAGTAATTTGACCTAAGACCTTTGGCATTTCATCCATTAATGTACTTTTCATCTGCTTCCTAAACTACTTTGATAAAAGTTCATAACAAGGGTAATAGATATACATTCATAAGTTTATAACATTTTATCAGTTTATTGAATATATTTACATGGTTTACGATGATCCAAACAAGAATAATATTGTAAATATCTCAATTCAATATAACGATATAAAAGTGCAATTTAGTGGGGAGCCTGAGAATGTTCTTCTGTCTACTATTTCTTTTCTTACCAAAAATATTCCAGAGATACGCTTGGCTCGGAAAATTTCCTTAAATTACTCTGTGTCCGAATTAATCGAGATGTATTCATCTATAATCAAAATTACGCCAGAGGGGCCCAAAATATTGCCCAACCTTGGAGAAATTCATAATAAGAAATTTTCCGATAAGGAAATAGTCATGCTATTTTTGTTAGGGTCAAAAATAGCATTCGAATTGGGCAAGATTTCTGAAAAATCATCTCCTATATCCGAAATCCAATCTACAACAAACCTAAATCCAAAATCTATTAGTTCCAGATTGTCTGAATTAGTTAAAGTTGGATATGTTGTAAAAAGTGTAAATAAGGAAAATCAATCAGAATCAGTAGTGTATGGGATTACCACTATCGGAATTAAATGGTTAAATGATATTATGGCAAAAAAATTACTCTAAAATAGTTACTTTTCAAACAATGGTTTTTTCTGAATATATCTGTAATTCCTTAGAGTTCCTACACGAGTTAATATCCCTTCT